>JAEWNB010000006.1 GCA_023392945.1 Bacteroidota bacterium | reverse complement strand
CGTATGAAGTCACTTTATGATATTGATGACAGGGAAACTATTAAAGTATCTCATAAAAATCCTGAAATTATTGAACTTTATGAAAAATACTTTGAGAAACCGTTAAGTCATAGAAGTCATGAATATCTCCATACAAGCTATATAAAGAGAGATGTTCTTCTGTAATTAATTAACTTATTCTATAATGGCTAACAAGATAAATAACGAACTTGTCTTCACCGTGAAAGATCGGTGCAGGGTTTGTTATACCTGTGTCAGAGAGTGTCCTGTTAAAGCCATAAAAATAATTAACGGTCAGGCAGAAGTTATTTCTTCACGTTGCATCGGTTGCGGAAACTGTACTAGGGTTTGTAGCCAAAATGCTAAAAGTTTTCTTGACAATACTGACGATGTTAAGCAATTACTTTTAGATAGCAAAGTGAAAGTAGCCTGCCTCGCACCTAGCTTCTCTGCTGAATTTACTGACATAAGCAATTACACGATTCTTATCGGAATGATTAAAAAATTGGGTTTTGATTATGTCGTAGATGTTTCTTTTGGAGCTGATTTGGTTGCCAATGAATACAATAAGACTTATGATAATAAAAGTTTGGCCTGCACAATCTCGACAGATTGTCCCGCAATTGTGTATTATGTGAAACATTATTGTCCTGAACTTGTGGATTCATTGGCTCCCATTGTTTCTCCAATGGTGGCAACCGTTCGCGTAGCTAAGAAAATTTATGGGGAGGATATCACTACGGTTTTTATAGGTCCTTGTATTGCTAAAAAAGCCGAATCAACAGAAGTTGATATTGTTATTACTTTTAAGGAGTTACGTAAGCTCTTTCGATTAAATAATATCACTCCTAAAAATATTGATCCTTCTGATTTTGATGGTCCTAAAGGAAATAAAGCTTCTTTTTTTCCTGTTACACGTGGAAAATTACATGCTGTTGACAAAGCAGATGATGTTGCTAAGGAAAATATTCTGGTGGCATCAGGTCGTAATAATTTCAGAGATGCTATCAGGGAATTTGATGAAGATATGAACAAGTCTGTTCATCTTGAATTATTGTGCTGTGAAGGATGTATTTTGGGCCCCGGGATGACTCAAGGAGGACACCAATTTACTAAAACTGTCAATATTAAAAAATTTGTCAAAGACAAACTGGAAAAATTAGACCAGAATCGCTGGAAAATAGATTTTGATAAATTTAAAGATGATGATTATTCGCAGACTTTCTCTTCAGCTGACCGCAGAATCCCACTTCCTTCCAATGAGGCAATTGAAGCAGTTCTCCTGAAAATGGGAAAAGCTTCTGTCCAAGATCACTTAAATTGTGGTGCTTGTGGCTATGATACCTGTATTGATCATGCCATTGCCATTATTGAAGGATTAGCTGAAAGTGAAATGTGTTTGCCATTCACTATTGAAAAACTTCATAATTCTATCAAAGCACTCAATATCTCAAATGAAAAACTGGCTTCAGCTCAACAGACTCTTAAACAGACAGAGAAACTGGCCCACATGGGACAGCTTTCAGCCGGTATTGCTCATGAACTAAACAATCCGTTGGGTGTTATTACAATGTATAGTAATATCCTTCTTGATGAAGCTGCTGAAAATGATCCTATTAAAGAAGATTTAAAACTTATTTCTGAACAAGCCGATAGATGTAAGAAAATTGTTGGCGGATTACTTAATTTTGCAAGAAAAAATCAAGTCCATTATACAGAAGTTAATATGGATGACTTTGTAAAACACAGTTTGGAATCTGCTATTGCACCGTCTAATGTGATTATCTCATTCAAGTCTAATCTGAGAGATAAAATGGTGGAAGTGGATGCCGATCAGTGGATGCAGGTCCTGACAAACTTTGAAAAAAATGCTATCGAAGCAATGGGCGAAAAAGGTGGTAATCTTACTATTACGCTTAATGAGAATGGAAATGATATTGAATTTTTAATTCAAGATACCGGTTGCGGAATTTCTGAAGAAAATCTTGATAAGATTTATACTCCGTTTTTTACTACTAAACCTATTGGAAAAGGTACCGGACTTGGACTTCCGCTTATTTATGGTATCGTGAAAATGCATCGGGGTCAAATTCATATTGATACTAATGCAGATAATAATAAAGGCCCAACAGGCACAACATTTAAAATTACAATTCCAAGAAAAAATTAATAAAAGTTATGGAAACATTAAAAAATAAAACCGTATTAATAGCTGATGATGATATTGATATTTTAACTCAGCTGAATTTACAATGTACAAATTTGGGAATGAAAGTTCTTACTGCTGAAACACAACGCGAAGCAGAGGAAATCATTGAAAAAACAAAACCTGATATTGCTATTTTTGACTTGATGATGGATAATCGTGATAGCGGATTTATTCTTAGTTATAAACTTAAGAAAAAATATCCCGATGTTCCTGTCATTATTGTAACTGCAGTTACAGCTGATACAGGTATGATCTTTGGCGAAGATTTTAACGAAGAAAAAAGCTGGATTAAAGCAGACCTATATCTCGAAAAAGGCCTCAGACCTGAACAGCTACAATCAGAAATGAAGAGATTGTTAAAACTTTAATCCTCTTTTCTATGGCTAATCTAAATTTGTTAATTGTTGATGATGAACCCGGAATTAGATCCGGGATCAGAAGAATACTTTCAAATTTTTCTGTTGATTTTCCTTTTTTGGAAGAAGAATTTGGTTTTTCTATTGAAGAAGCAGGATCAGGAGAAGATGCTATCAACATAATTGATAACAATCCAATTGATATAGTTTTATTAGATAATAAACTCCCCGGAATGGATGGTATCGAAGTGTTGGAGTATATCAATAAAAAACAAATTGATTGCAGTGTTATGATGATTACTTCATACGCATCCCTTGATTTAGCCATTAAAGCCACAAATAACGGTGCCTACAATTTTGTACCCAAACCGTTTACCCCTCAGGAACTGAAAACTTCTATTGAGGGAATTACCAAAAATCTTTACCTGCGGAGAATGACTAAACAACTTAATACCGTAGGTAAACAAATTCGTTTTCAATTTCTTTCTGTGCTGTCCCATGAACTGAAATCACCAATCAATGCTATTGAAGGTTATTTGCGTATAATGGAAGAAAGACAAGTGGGAAATAATCTTGATGATTATGAAATGATGATTCAAAGGTCTCTTGAAAGAATAAGAGGTATGCGCTCCTTAATTATGGATATGTTAGACCTTACCCGTTTGGAATCCGGAAAGAAAGCACGTGATATAAAAAAATTGGATTTAGTTGAATTGATGAGGATTTCGAAAGATACAATGAGCCCTATGGCAATTCAGAAAAATATAAAAATCCTCATCAATGCTAATCCGGACGAAATCAACTTCATGGGAGACCAACAGGAAATAGAAATTATTTTTAACAACCTTGTCTCTAATGCTGTTAAATATAATAAAGATAATGGTGAAGTTGTTTGTACTCTCGAAGAGGGGGATAGCTCTGTCAAAATTGCGGTTAGTGATACCGGAATAGGAATGAGCGAAGAAGATCTTCCTAAATTATTTCAAGATTTTGTCAGAATTAAGAATGAAAAAACTAAAGCCATCAGTGGTACCGGACTTGGATTGTCTATTATGAAAAAAATTGTTGAAGAAGTTTACCACGGGACTGTTCAAGTTGAAAGCGTTGTTGATCAAGGAACTACGTTTACTGTTGTAATTCCTAAATTTAACCTGCCTGTCTGATTTTTTGATACCGCTATTTTGTTAATAAATAATATAGAATCTAATATAGCCGGTGAATAATATGACTAAACGTACATTTAGTTCAAAATTTAAATCTACTATTGTGCTGGAAGCTCTTTCCGGGAAATTAACTTCTGCTGAAATTGCTTTGAAATATGATATTCAAGCTCATCAGGTTAATGAATGGAAACGTAAATTTATCGAAAATGTAGAAAAAATGTTTGATAAAGATAATTTATCTAAGGAAAAAGAACTTAAAAAACAACTCGATAAACTTATAAAGATAAATGAAGAGCTTAAATCAGATATCGATTTCTTAAAAAAAAAATTGCCATTCTCTCCATTAGAGATCGAAGGAGTTTGATTGAACAAAATAATCCTTGTTTAAGTATACAACACCAATGTGAACTTCTTTCAATTTTCAGATCAGGTGTCTATTATAAACCAAAACCCGCTAATTCCAGAAAAAATTCTATTCGAGAAGTCATTATTTCAAGGCTGAAAGAATGTCCTGATCTTAGTATTAGAAAAATGACAGAAGAACTCCAAAATACAGGCTATCAAGTAGGACGAAAATTGGTTACTTCAATCTATCTTGAACTGGGAGTTAAAAAATAATTGTTTTTTGTTGCCTTGATAGGAGTCGAACCCATACATACAGAACCAGAATCTGCTGTGCTACCATTACACCACAAGGCATTTTTTTGATGCGCAAAAATACAATTTTTTTTATTGTTGTCCGGTAAAAAATAATTTGGTTTGATATAAAAAAAGCTGACCCTGAAAAAGAGTCAGCCAAAAGGATTATTTTTGTATTTGCACTATAAAACATAATCCCATGAGCAAAAATACACA
>JAEWNB010000181.1 GCA_023392945.1 Bacteroidota bacterium | reverse complement strand
AATATTGTCAGACCACAAGATTCAAGAAATTTATCTCGGTTGTGATCATATTCTTCCTTGTCATTATGACTGCTTCCATCAATTTCTATAACAATACTTAAAGATTCTATATAAAAATCCACAATATAATTTCCTATAATTTTTTGTCTGTGAAAATCTATATTGTAAAATTTTCCTTTATGAACATGCTTCCAAAAAATTACTTCCGGAAAATTGCGAGCTTTACGCAGTGCTTTTGCACGGTCTTTTAAAAATGGATTGAAAGGTAATCCTAATGAATATTTAGTTTTCAATCTAATCCCATCAATATGTGGTTCTTTCATAGTATAAAGAGATAATAGTAGAAAACAAAAATATATATAAATCACCATACCGTTATTAGGAAAAAAAACGAACAATCAAAAAACAATTTCGGTTATCCACCCTGGTTTATGACCACCCCGTCATCCGGCGACAGATAGAATGTGGCTTATTTATAAGCATTTCTTGTCGCCGTCTGACACCCCTCCAGCAAGCCGGAGGGGAATATACTCCGTCGGCAATATTCTGCGAACTTGCCGGGAAATATCGTCAAATGTTCACATCTGCAACACCTTCTCCGTCATCCGGCGACACAAAGAATGTGGCTAATTTATGAGCATTACTGTCGCCGGCTGCCACCTCTTCCTCGGCGAGGACGAGGAATCTTCGTCATCGGCAATGTTCTGCGAACTTGCCGGAACTAAAAACTTAGAACTCACAACTCACAACTTAAAACTCACAATGACTCCTCCAAAAATAAGTTTACCGGTTAATATTTAAATCCTGCCTTGTAAATTTGCTGAGACTCTTCCCGAAGTCGGGATTTTATCATGCAGACTTGCAGGGACATTTACCGAGGTCGAGATTACACTTTGCAGACTTGCAAATATAATTCTCGAGGTCGGGATTTTATCATGCAGACTTGCAAATATAATTCTCGAGGTCGAGATTACACTTTGCAGACTTGCAAATATAATTCTCGAGTTCGGAATTACACTTTGCAGACTTGCATATATGTTTCCGACAGGTAAAACCCTACTTTGAAAATTAGAGAACTTGAAGCAGAGGGCGGAAGAGATTGCAAACAATAGTAAGAAGGAACAGGACGACGGGAAAATTTCCCTGTACCATTACTTTGATTATAATTTTTTGATAATACAAAATGGAAATGAGACAAGGTGTCTCGTTTTAAGGAATAGAAATTCGTTTCCCCCTTTTCCTCTAACTCTTCTGAGGAGAGCGGCTCCGCAGCCGCCCTCCTTTTTTTAGCAAAATGCTGCATTTTTAGAAAAATGGTACAGCTTCCTTTTACATCCAAATTACAATGAAAAAAACTTAAAAAGATGATAGTAGAATCGCCAAAGGACGGAGCGAAATTTACATTAGTATTAAAGCAAATTTATATTAGATAAAAATAAATTTATATTAGTATTAAAATATATTTTAATTAGTTTAAAATTTATTTCTATTAGTATTAAAATTTTGTTCTATTAGTATTAAAATTTTCTGCTGCATTTTGGCAAATTAAAAATGAAAAAAACATATAAAAAATTCTCTTTTGTGGATGAATTGCCGGCCTTGCTCAAAGACGGTTTTAGTGTGCAGATTGGAAAATTCGGCACCATGCGTCTCTCACTCTCAATCATGGGAGCCGAAACTGCGACTATCTGAGGAGAGCGGCCCCGCAGTCTCTCTCCCTTTTTTAGCAAAATGCTGCATTTTTTGAAAAATTGTACAAAAAAATACAAACCATTGTAATATAAACAAAAAAAAGTTATTTTTGTAAGGTCAAATTGAAATCGGTATAAATATATTATAAAAAAGGAAAAACATTTTGGATAAAACATTATAATACACCACATCATTGCTCAAAAATAGACAATACATCCATAATAAGATACTCAAAAAAAACTTTAAGAGGGATGTGGTAAATATATAAATAAGTTAGGATACAAGTTAAAATATTGATTGTACGTTGAGATTTGATTCAAAAAAGATAAATTTGCCTTTAATAATTTTCAATTAAAACAAGTAAGATAGATAAAATTGAATAATATGGAAACTGAAATTAATTTATGGAAACCAATTCATTTTAATGATAATTGGATTAATACAGACACTTCTAAACTTGATGATATTCTACCATCCTGGTATAGAAAAAGAGAAATTTTAAAATCTGGCTCAAAAGATTACGAGGAATTTTTAAATAGGCTAAAACGACAACATGCAATTGAAACAGGTATTGTAGAAAGATTGTATGACTTGAGGGAAGGAATAACTGAAACATTTATAAAAGAAGGGTTTGTTGAGTCATATATTCAACATGGTGATACAAATATTTCACCTTCAAAATTAATGGGGTATTTGTCAGATCATTTTGAAGCAATAGATTTTATTTTTGATGTCGTTAAAAATGAAAGACCAATTTCAAAAAGTTTCATTTTGCAATTACATCAATTAATAACAAAAAATCAGGATTATTCTGAGGCAATAGACACTTTAGGTAGACAGGTAAGGGTTCCTCTACTTAAAGGAAAATTTAAAGAAAATGAAAATAATCCACGTAGAAGTGATGGTACGAAATTCGTTTATTGTCCGCCCATTCATGTCGAAAATGAGGTAGATAATTTAATAAAAATCTATACGGAATTAGAAGAGAAATCAACCTCTCCAATAATCATTTCTGCATGGTTTCATCATGCTTTTTCAATCATCCATCCATTTCAAGATGGGAATGGTAGAATCGCAAGACTGCTTTCAAGTTTAATACTAATAAAACATGGATTATTTCCATTTACAGTTAAAAGGAATGAGAAGAAGAAATATATTGATTCATTAGAACTTGCAGACGAAAATAAACCAAATGAATTAGTTGTATTTTTTAGTGAAGTTCAAAAAAGGAATATTGAAACAGTACTTAATTTAAAGATGGAATCCGTTTCTACGTCTTCTATTACTGATATTGCATCCGCTCTTTCTCAAAAAGTAAATAGCTGGAAAGAATCATTAAAAGAAAATAGAATAAAAACAGTTAGTAATAACCGTAACCTTATTTTCCAATACTGTAATGAAATTATTGAAAAAGTATATAATGAATTGAGACAGCAGATACCTGAAGAAACTGCAGGTATTTATTTGGAAGTATCAAAACTAGATTCTGAAAAATATTTCTACTTTACTCATCAAATTGTTGAATACGCAAAAGAACATGATTATTTCTTTAATAGGTCGCTAACTAGAGGTTGGTTTAAACTTTCAGTTGTGTTATCTGATATAAGACAATATCAAATAATAATTTCAATTCATCACTATGGTTATGATGATACCACAATGGCAATAGGAGCATTTTTAGAGTTTATTGAACCTGAAGCAAAATTTTCAAAAAACCGAATTAAAGGACATGAGAGAACTGGGAATAATGATAACATCATTACAAGCTTACCTTTAGACATAAAACCACATACGATTTCAATTGAAGGGCAAATTGATAAAGTGAAACATAATCTTCAATCCTATGTGCGAGACGCATTAGCAATCGCATTAGCTCAGATAATGAATGAAATAAATTAACGCCTTACATCACCTGCGCACTCTGGGACACGTTGTAGACTAGCAAAAAACAACACAAAAAAAACTAAACATATGTCTGATAATAAACAAAATATTGAAGAAATAAAACGAGACTATATTAAGGATTTGTATACTGATTTTCGTTATGGAATTGAAAAATTTGATACGCAGGCACTTTATTTGAGCAGTGGTGCACTAGCGATAAGTTTGACTTTCTTAAAAGATATTGTCCCTATTAGTGAAGCAGTTTACTTGATTCTTTATTATTTAGCTTTAATCCTGTTTGGACTTGTGATTTTGATTGGATTTGTTGCTCATTATATTTCATCGAGACAGATTATGGCAAGAATTAAAAAGATTGAGCAAAATGATTTTAATGTTCAAGACTATGATTGGATAAGCTTAATAAATAAAACAATTATTGCAACTCTTGTGATTGGAATAGGATTACTAATTGCGTTCACCATGATTAATATGAATGTGGTAAATAAGAAAGTGAAAAACACACAATTAAAAAATATTCTGATAGAAAAATCATTGAATAATAGCACTTCAATCCTGATAGAAGGTGAAGTGAAAACTGTATTTATATAGACACTTGTAAAAAAATTAAAAATTAAAATTATGGCAAACGAAGAAAAACCAGTTCAATATGAACAGGGTAAGCCGATAACTGAGCAAGGTGGGCAAAACATTCAAAGTGAGCAGATTTTAGAAAAAGCGATGCCTGTTCAGTCAATTCCACAAGCACTGACAAATCAACCACAACCGACAAGTTCAACACAAACCCAAAGTTCAGGAGACTCAAATAATTCGAGTGGGAACAGTACATCATAGACTAATAATAATATAATAATTCTAATTCTAATTTGGATAACTAAAAGTTGTCGGGTGCTAACAAGCGTTATATTTTATTCGGGCAGAGATTTGTTAAAGTTAGAATATTTAATTAACTTTGAAGTAAATTGATAGTAAAGAGCAACTATATTTACTACAAATCATTCCGCTAACTATTGGCAGTAATTTTAAAAACAAAATAAATAGATTATGAAAAAATTTAAGACAACATTTTTAATGGTCATGACAACAGTGACATTTGTTTTTGGACAAACACAAGAAGCTACAACTACAGATGGGAAAAAAGTAATTCTTAATTCTAATGGAACTTGGAAATATGTTGAAGTTAAAAAAGAAATTTCAAATTCAAACACAGCAGATTGTAGCAAGTGGATTATTACAGATATCGATGAAGTTGGTGGAAATACTAATACAGGATCGAAAAACTTTTTGATAGTTACGAATGATGGTGAAGAAGGATTTAGAATCCTTATGCAGCAAATTCCAAGAGGAGGAGTAGCCATATTTATTCGAGCCGTTGGTGCAGGGAGTTGTATTGATGAAGAGGCGCTAATTAATATACTATTTACAGACGGGTCAAGATTAGAGTTAAGTAATGATGGAAAATTTAACTGTAAAGCAGAGGCGTCACTTTATTTTGGAGAGATTTTTGGAAAAAAAAGTCAACTAGAAGAATTAAAAACAAAAAAAATTCAAACTTTGCGTGTTTGGACTAGTGACAGTTATGTGGAAAAGGATTTTACTAAGGACAATCAAGAAGAATTTTATAATGTAATAAACTGCCTTACAAAATAAATAACTGGTGCTAACAAGCAGCCATAAAACATAGCGGTTTAAGAGCTATTCGCAACATCAGTTCATGTTGGCAAGACCAGCAACTGGGGACAGCAACGAAGCCCACAATCTTCAACGTTTCATACACGCGAACGTTAAAAGCATTAAATAAAAAAAGTAAATAATGTAAATAAAAACGACCATTAGCCACCCGATATTGGAAGATAACCGAAATATAATGGCGTAATCATGAAGGTGATAAGTTAATTGTAACCAATTTTATAAAACCATCTAAAAACAGATAATAACGATAAGATGACAAAGCAAATTCTGATAATTTTAATGATTTTGATAACTTTTAGTAGTTGTAATCAGACTAAAAATCTGAGTAATTCAGGTAGTTCAATTGCACAAGTGGATACATCTAAAATGATTGAAAATCAAAATGATTCTAAATCAGCATCATATATTGATTGTGTAAGAGGAGCTGCTGAACCAATAATAAAAAAGTCAGTTTTTCCAAATTCGGATTTTAAATTGCAGGCGGATAAAATCTCAGGCATAGAAACTGTTTTATTTGATAATAATGATAAGTTAATAATAAGGAATTGGGGCTGTGAATCTTATTGTTTGACTTTTAGATTTGAAACAACTCGTTTTCAAGAGGACACAACAAATTTGCAATTTTGGTATAAAAAGGTAGCATTACTTATGAGTGAGATAGAAAAAGGATTGGATTCTCCTATCAATATTGATAAGGGGACCACAGAATTGATTAACTTCATAAACAAAGATCAGCCAAATAATTATGCAAATTTAAAATTACAGACAGAGATTGATTTTGGAGGCGAGGACATTAGGAATTATGTTTCAATAGAAAGGATACAAAAGATTGATGATAAAAAATATGCAATTGAAATATCATATGTGACAGGCCCATTATAAATAAATGGCTACAACACGCGGTATAGCTAATTACCTGTGCAGTGTGTATTCGAACAGCCCAGCTCTTATTAAAAGTAGTTGTAACGTAACAGAAAAGTGCTTCGAAATCGGCAACAAACCATATAATCAGCCGTTTTAGCCTATAAAAGCAAAAAATATTTTTTCCATTAGTTTCCATATGATGAAACCTTTTGTATATCTTTGCCCTTTCAAGAATCGGAAAAGCTTTTTGATAAGGAACCTATAAAATAAAAGAGAAATGAAAACGCGTACATTAAATGAAGTTCAAGACAAACTAATTGGGGAAATTGGGACTCCTAACCGAGACAAATTTGAGTATGAATTACAATTGGACTTAATTGGACAAGCAATTAAACAGACAAGACAAGAGCGTAAATTAACACAAGAAGAGCTTGGAAGATTAATAGGTGTGCAAAAAGCCCAAATTTCAAGGATTGAAAATAACACGAGTAATGTTACCATTGAAACACTAATGAGAGTGTTTAATGCTTTACAAGTAAAAGTGAAGTTTCAAGTAGAATTAACTCACTTTAAAATCAATCTCGGTCAATGATGTTTCCCTTTTTAGGACTGCTATAGAATAGACTGTATATATTCCTTGTTCATTTCGTAATTGTAATTAACACACAGGATCAGCAGAAAATGAAATTAATAGCATGGGAAATTGCAAAAATGTAGAGACGCAAAATCTTGCGTCTCTACGAAATTAATCAATCCGAATCACCGATCAATCCAATCGAAAGATATATTCGGTTCGGAGACGCAAAATTTTGCGTCTCTACAAATTAATATACATAAGGGATAATCCGGTATTTCACTCTTTGGGTATAGTCATCCCACAAATCTCCGTATTTGGCGCGGCAGATTTTGTCGTCGTTAAGCTGGCGGGGAACCAACAGGGCAACGTAATAGAGAGGGTAGAGCCACACCCAGAGCGTTCCGGGATAGCCAACGCTCAGCGCAATGCCAACTCCCATGAGGATTTCTCCCAGATAGTTTACGTGTCTGCTGACACCCCAAAAGCCGTTTACCAGAATCGATTTGTTGCCGTTGGTAAGGGTTTCCGGTTTTATACCGAGAAAAGATTTATCGGGTTCTGTTTTAAAGAAATATTTCTGCATGTTGGCACCCCGAGCCAGCATCCAGCCGGATAAGAATATAATGCCGTAAAGCAACAGCAGCCAGGGAGAGGTCTGCGGATTGGGCATGTCAACGGTTGCCCACAGGGCTATCAAGTAGAAGTAGGGGTAAAAGGTGAGACAGCCCCAGCCCAACTTTAATCCGACACGTTCTGCCAGAAAATCATACGTATAGAGATGTACCTTTTCAAAAGTGAGGTAGTCCCAGACAAAATAGGTAATCATTATTCCACACAGCAATATGCCGGGAGTGAAAGCTCCGTTGGCAAGGTAGTGATGAGCCAGAAAACCGAGCACATTCAACTGAAGCATCACCGCTCCTATAAGATAGAGCCATACTTTGGCATCCAATCTTCCCTCTTTGAATTGCGGATTTTCCAACCTGCCGAAATAGAGCTCTTTCAGGAAAAATTTACCGTTTGACGGGTAGGGGAGGACAATCCACAAAGAAAAGATAAGTCCCAGGGTGAAAGCGCCTGCCAGACTGTACCATCTTACGGTATAAAGCCAGTCAAAAGGAACCCAACCGATGTAACCCAACAGGAACCACAGCAAAATGCAGGCAATCAGCACCAGCCTGCCGTTAAGTCTGTATTTCAGCAATCCGCCGGTCTTAGCATCCTTGACATGTCCGGTAATCCAGCGACCGGGCAGCCAGTAATTCAGCAATGTAATGATCAGATAGATTATCCAGGGTGTAAAAAATCCTAATACTTTCATGATGATAAATTTTTGGTTTGTTTATTCATTAATGATATAGCCATTTTCAAAGGCAACATTCGGCCCATGAAGAATCGTGCCACTTTATTGGTGAATCCGGGAATGATGAGAGGTCCTCTGCCCAAGGCATTCAAGGTGGTTTTTGCCACTTCATCCGCATTGAGCGTGCCGGGGGCATCTTTTGCCTGTTGCGCATTTTGATAGCCCGGCGTCCTGATAGCCCCTGCAACAGAAGCAATCACCTCAATACCATGCTGCTTCAGTTCCTTCCAAAGTCCTTCCGCCAAAACGGCATTAAAGGATTTAGTTGCCGCATAAGTGGCTATTTTGGGAGAGCCTTGTGTTCCCGCAAGTGATGACATCAGCACAATCCCTCCTTTTTTTCTTGGGATCATCTGAGTGGAAATCAATTTTGAAAGCAACAGCGGAGTTTTGACATTCACCTCGATGATTTTTTCCAGACTCTCTTCGGGAATATCCTCAAAATAACCGATCGGGGCATAAGCTGCATTATAGACCAGCAACCCGATGGCAATGTCAAGCTGTGCAATATAACTTCTGACTTGTTGAAAATCAGCCAAATCCAGCGATTGATAACGAACTTCGATTTTATATTGATTCTGTAACTTGTTTGCCAGTAGCTCCAGCTTATCCAACCGTCGTGCAATTAAAATAAGATTAACGCCTCGTTTTGCTATTTCTTCTGCAAAAGCCGCCCCAAGTCCTTCAGAAGCTCCTGCTACCAACGCCCAAGGACCGTATTTTGATTTGAAATTTGTCATATAGGATAAATTATTTCGGCAAAAATAACTT
>JAEWNB010000177.1 GCA_023392945.1 Bacteroidota bacterium | reverse complement strand
CCCAATTATTGGTAATTTTTGACAAATCTTATAAGAAAGAAAACTCTTTTCCAAACATCATGGGTTAATAGTACTTGAAAACAAGAAAAATACAATTTTAGTTCTGTTGGTTTTTGAGACAGCCTCTGGCAGCCGGCGACAGTAATGCTCATTAATCAGCCACATTCTTGGTGTCGCCGGATGACGGAGAAGGTGTTGCAGATATTAGAATTTGCTGATATTTCTCAGCAAGTTCGGTAGAACATTGCCGAAAAGTAGTAGAGACGCGATTAATCGCGTCTCTACAAACAGTTTTAATTTGCTCAATTATGAAACCTCACCTATTCAATGGCTTTTCTTGCTTCAACCTGAAGGACTTCCCTTGTTGAGGGATCATGCAGAATTGCCACAATAGTACATTTGGAGATATCCCAATCTTTTCCGGAGAAATCTATCGGATAACCTATTGTATAGGCAGAGTCTTTTTCTACTATCCCACTGACTGTAAATTTGGAACCATAGGTCCCGTTAATGCCAAGACGAAGCACGTGGTTATGAACATAAAAAGTATCCACCAGCACTCCATCTTTTTGGGGGGAGACAATCCCGTCTTCTATCAAAAAGAGAGAGAGCTGAACCGGATTCGCATACTCTTTCAACATGGTAGTTTTTGAATAGGCATATAATTTATTCTCATTGCTTTTGAAAACGTTTATCAATTGAATACCTGCATAAATCTCACTTCGGTCAACGGCTTCTATGGCATTTTGCCATGAATTCAAATTAATACCCCATTGGTTATTATATTGTTTTCTGTTTATGATGGCAATAGGAACAGGATCCAACCCAAAGTCATTGTATAGTTGTGTTCCGGCTTCGGTTCTGAAATCATACGGAAAATCAATGTTCGTATTGGCAAGAACCCCGGCATGAATACATACTGCCACCAAACTGTCACCATAAGTAGTAAGCAATTGCGCCAACCTTTCATGACCTTCAGGACAATTAAGGCAACGATGACCGGTAAATTCCTCCATGAGCACTTTTCTATTTACAGAATCCCTATTCAACTCGGGGAACTCCACATCCACCTCAACATTTCCGGCCGGAGAAATATAAGGAGTTTCAATAATGTCACACGAGGAATAGATAATGGCCGATATAACTATTAGCAATATTGACTTTTTCATATTAATTTAAGATTGATATATGTTCAAATATAAAAATGAATTAAAAAGAAGTGGTAACCGACAATGTTACGCCGTTGGAAGCCGGGACTGCACGACAAACACCGCCGACACAAAGAATTCCTTCACGAGTTTTGCCGTAGCTTAATGACAATCTGGTTGTCTTGAGAATATAAGAAGCAGCTATATTATAGTAGTGTATTTGCTGAGCCGACTCTGAATTGCCATAGTTCCACTGATCCCCGATAGAGAGAAACCATCTCGGGCTGATGGAATATTCTAACATGGCATAGATCCAACTGCCCAGATCATCCTTGGAATACAAATGCTGAGCTTCGAGACGAAGCGCATGTTTATTGGTAATTTTCCAGGTGAGGTCGGCAGCCACATTATGCCCATGGAAAAGTCCTCCATGACCTTGCAGTATTTCCATATTATATATAATGTAGTTATAGGCCAAAATCAGTTTCCATTTTTTATCGAATCTTCGACTAATTTCAATCCCTATATCCTGATAGAGTAAATCTTTTCCGCAGCCAAAGAAAGAAGATGAATAGCCTTCCGTCCCGCTCATAGTCCCGTTTTCAACTGCCAGTAAAACGGTATCATAATTAAGAGTATGGAATCGGGAATAATTTAAAGTAATGTCGGTTCCGTATTTCCCGCCCAGTTTGGATTTCTTGGGAATCTGGTAATTCAGTTGGAATTGGGCTCCTATTTGACCATTGGGCTGACTTGCATAAGCGTAATTTCCCAATAACTGATAGGCATATTGCCGGTTAATAGCCGGAATGTAATTAATGCTCAGCAAAGAGTTGTTTTTTTCTCCTCTTTGAGAGCGAAAATCCATATTGTCGGCACGGATAAAGGAAGCAGAAACTCCCAATCCTTTTGTGGAATAGGTGGCAGAGAAAAAGAAGGCTTGCCCATCTTTATAAATATATTGATTTGTCACATTAGGATCATTAATCTTTTGTGCATACTCCGTTTCAACCCTGAAGCCTTTATAGCCGAAATTTAACCTTGCCGCCCAGGTTGCCACATTCTGCGGAATTTTATCAGCCGGAATAGTGGCAGTAGCAGTAAGAGAATCTACATCGGGATGAATAATAAAATAGTAATCCTCCGTAGATTTTTCATATTTGCTCACAAAACTGCCGCCGAAAGTAGTAGTAAATCCCTTATCTGACATTCCCGGGATCAACTCCGCCAACGCAATCTCTGCATCAACTCCCCTGATATAATCATTTCGTTTCGTGTAGTCGAAATCAAAATTCTTTCGTTCAATTCCCCATACACCTTTGATAACAATCCCTTTATAAGGAGTCACTTTGATTCTGGCTCCGAGCAAGCTGTTGTCAATTCCCAGTTGTCTGTCTTCATAAGCACGAAAAGAGAGTCCGTTGCCGAATTGTTCATAGAAAGTACCGGCAGTCACCTGAAGAAAATCGTTCTTATAATCTGCAAAATAATAAGTCAACCCCTGTCCTTGGTAGCCTATTTTTTCAAAATCTATCAACGGATAGGAATAGAATTCATACCGAACGCCGGCAGTAATTCCACCATTTGTATATAAAAGATTTAAGAAGGTGTTAGCCCTCACTTTGCCGGCTACTTCATCGGCTCCTATTAACGAATCGGGAATATAGTACATCCCGTTAAAGCCGAAATCACCACTAATCTTGCCATTACCCAAAAAAAGCTGCGCTTTAGCGCTATTTAAAAAGCAAAAAGCAGCAAAGACGAACACAATAGAAATTCGTCCAAATGATAAAAAAGGTTTCATAAAGGGCTTATTTATTTTCTTCAACTAATTTTTTCACAACCGCATAGATCTCTTCTTCAGAGCCCGGGGCATAAGAAGTATGTTGCCACACAATTTCTCCTTTTCCGTTCAGGATACAAAGGAAAGGAATATCGGCAACATTCATGGCTCTCTTAAAATCCCAGTTTTGATCCAAAAGCACCTCAAAACTCCAACTTTTCCCGTTAACAAAAGGGGCAACTCTGGCAGAGGTTTTGGAATCATCAATTGATACCGCATACAACTTAACTCCGGTTTCGGTCACCCAATCATCATAAACATCCGCAATAGCCATCAATTCGGCAACGCACGGTTTACACCATGTTGCCCATAAACTGATGATTACCGGTTTTCCGTCGTTCGCAATATCTTTAGTATTAAAGAGTTTCCCATCAAGGGTTTTAATATCAACCGAAGGGAGCGTAGCCAACTTCTTTGCCTCTTGTGTCTCCTGAGCATTCGTCATAAAGACCATGAGCAAAGCGATTACTACAAAATAGATTTTTTTCATAATTTCTTTAATTAGATTACCATTTAATTACTCATTAATACCATACTGTTTTTTAATCAGCATGCAAAAATAACATTATTTCACTTATTTCGCTATAGAACAAAATTTTTGGTCATAAATCTATTTATCTTTAGTTCTTTCTTTGGAATAGCACTATTTTATAAGCATTAAATTAAAAACCCTAACAAAAGAGACGTAGTTTTTACCTATTTTTGCCACAAATATCAACCATGAAACCTGAAAAACATTTCCTTCCGATTACCAAAAAAGAGATTGACCTGCTTGGCTGGGACACTCCGGATGTGATTCTGATTTCAGGAGATGCCTACGTTGACCACCCCTCTTTCGGGACGGCAGTAATCGGGAGAACTTTAGAAAAGTGCGGCCTAAAAGTAGCAATCCTGCCCCAACCCAACTGGCAGGATGACTTGCGCGATTTCCGAAAACTTGGAAAGCCCAAACTCTTCTTTGGAATTAGTGCCGGCAATATGGATTCAATGGTAAATCACTACACAGCCAACAATCGGCTCCGTAGTGACGATGCCTATACTCCGGGAGGAAAAGCCGGTTTTCGACCCGATAACGCTACAGTAGTCTATACCAATATTATCAAAGAACTATATCCCGACACACCTGTCGTTATTGGCGGAGTGGAAGCTTCCATGCGACGCTTGTCGCATTACGATTACTGGAGTGACAGGCTGAAGCCATCAATCCTGATGGACAGTCGGGCAGATTTGCTGATCTATGGAATGGGCGAGAAACCTATCAGAGAGCTTGTAAAAGCCTTTTTGACAGGAGATTGGAAACAAAATTTCAAATCTTGTAATCAAATTGCCTATCTTGAAAAAGATATCCGTTCGTATCAGAATCGTGAAGATATTCTTTTTCTTCATCCGTTTGAAAAAGAGTTACAAAACAAAAAATATTACGGAGAAAATTTTGTTGCCTTTGAAACAGAATCTAACAAGGTAAAACAAAGAACGCTGGTTCAACAATACGGGGATCAGTATCTCATTGTACATCCTCCCTACCCTGCCCCCACAGAGAAAGAGATGGACGAGAATGCACTCTTTGATGTCATGATGAATGCCCCCCATCCCAAATATGCAAAACGCGGAGAAATACCGGCTTATGAAATGATTAAAAACTCTATTACCATCCACAGAGGATGTTTCGGAGGTTGCAGTTTTTGTGCCATTTCAGCCCATCAGGGCAAATTCATCAGCTCCCGTTCGCAGGAGTCAATTCTAAAAGAGGTAACCGCGTTGGCCTCCAGACCTTACTTTAAAGGACATATTACCGATTTGGGTGGTCCTTCCGCCAATATGTATAAAATGTCAGGAATAAACCACGATTTGTGTAATCGCTGTAGCAGAGCTTCCTGTATTTTCCCCTCTATCTGCAAAAATCTAAACCTTAATCACAAACCTCTTGTTAAGCTCTATAAAGCAGCCGCCAAAATTCCCGGAGTTAATAAAATAACCATCGGAAGCGGTATCCGCTACGAAATGCTGCTGACCGACAATTCAAAGGTTGACCGTGACAACGGACTTACTGAATACCTGCAGGAAATTGTCAACAATCATGTTTCCGGGCGATTGAAAGTAGCTCCCGAACACACTTCCGGGAAAGTCCTCCGCAAAATGAGAAAGCCCCCTTTCGAGAAATTTCTGCGCTTTTTAGACAAGTTTAATAGTTTGAATAAAAAATCGGGCAAGAATCAGCAGCTCATCCCCTACTTCATCTCTGCTCATCCCGACTGCACCTTAGACGATATGGCCGATTTGGCAGTCGAAGCAAAAAACCACCGTCTGATGACTGATCAGGTACAGGCATTTACCCCAACTCCCATGACCTACTCCACTGCCCTCTATTTTCTGGGGTACGATCCCTATACCGGGGATAAGGTAAAAGTGACCAAAAATATTAAAGAAAAGAAAGATCAACATCTCTTCTTCTTTTACAGAAACAAAGAAAATCGCGATCAGCTTAAAGCTATTCTGGCTAAAATCAGAAGAAGAGACCTTTTAAGCTGATTTAGAGAAAAACAAAATAGTGATCCTTACAAAATAATCAATTGGATTTATTTATCAAGGCAAACGCCAAATCACCGCTTACACAAAGTTCTCCATTTACTTTGGCCTCTGCATGAACACAGATGATCATCGCTTTTTTATTAGTCACACGTGAATATATTTCAATTTTATCTCCCGGTCTGACATTCTTTTTAAACCGTACTTTATCAATACCGGCATAAAAGGGATTACTTTTTTCAAGTTCTTTAGCCATTAACAAACAGGAGGACTGTGCCATAATTTCACAAAGGATTACTCCCGGCACAATTGGATTTCCCGGGAAATGCCCCTGCAGAAAAAACTCATCTCCTTTTACCAGATAACTACCTTTAACCAAATTGTCGCCAATAACATTGACCTCATCCACCAATAACATCGGCTCACGATTGGGAATTAGTGATTTTAACTCTTCTTTATTCATAAGGCATTATTATATTTTTCTAAATACAATAGAACCGTTATGACCTCCGAATCCCAAAGAGTTTGATATAGCAATGGTAACATTTGCCTTTCGGGCGACATTAGGAACATAATCCAAATCACATTCCGGATCGGGTTCTTTTAAATTGATAGTAGGCGGCACAATACCATCCCTAAGAGTCAGGGCAGTAGCCACGCCTTCCACTCCGCCGGCGGCACCGAGTAGGTGCCCCATCATAGATTTATTAGAACTTATCAATGCCTTATAGGCAATTTCGTTGCCAAAAGCCAGCTTAATAGCGGTAGTTTCCGTTTTATCGTTCAGGGGGGTTCCCGTGCCATGGGCATTGATATAGAGCAAATCATCCGCTTTAAACCCGCCTGCTTCTTCCATAGCCAGTGTGAGTGCTCTGGCAGCACAACTTCCGTCGGGTTTGGGAGCCGTATAATGATAAGCATCGCAAGTATTGCCATATCCGCAGATTTCCGCATAGATTTTAGCCCCTCTTGCTTTGGCAAATTCATACTCTTCCAGAATCATGATGCCGGCACCTTCACCCAGGACAAAACCCTGACGGCGTTTATCGAAGGGAAGAGATGCATTTTGGGGATCGTTATTGCGGTCGAGTGCTTTTGAATTGGCAAAACCGCCAATTGCCACCTGATGAACCGCAGCTTCAGTTCCACCGGCAATGATGGCATCCGCATAGCCATGTTTAATAGCTCTAAAAGCTTCCCCTATAGAATGAGTTGCAGTGGCACAAGCCGTAACCACCGGCAGGCAAGGTCCTTCTGCTTTATGTGCCATTGCCACATTCGAAGCTGCAATATTAGAAATCATCAAGGGGATAAAAAGCGGAGATATCCACTGAACCCCTTCTCTGTCGGACTTAACACTTTCATCATAGAGTGTATGAATACCGCCGATTCCGGAGCCGATATAGACTCCCAGTTTTTCCGGAGCAATGGATAGTTTACTGTCGGCCATTGCTTCATTGGCAGCAGCCAGTGCATATTGAGAAAAAAGGTCTGTCCTTCTTATAGAAGCAGAATCAAGACCATGATTTTTAGGGTCAAAATTTTTAACCTCACCGGCAATTTTAACCGGCAGTTTGTCAGCGGGAATAGATTTGATAAAGTCAATTCCGTTCACGCCATTTTGTAGATTGTTCCAGAAAGTGGAAACATCATTTCCGATAGGAGAAATAATTCCAACTCCTGTAATGACAACTCTTCTCATAATTATTATTTTTGTTAATAAAGTAATTGATGACTGTTTTTTAATAAATTTTCTGCCTGAGAGATCATTCCTTCGATAATCTCCTTAGCAGGTTGTATTTTGGTGACGAGTCCCGCACACTGACCGGCCATAAAGCATCCCTCTGTTTTATTTCCTTCCTGAGCGGCTTTGCGGAGTGCTCCTGCACCGAAGCATTCTATTTCTTCATCAGAGATAGTAGGATTATATTCCATTTCTCCAAATTTTTTAGAAAAGAGATTTTTCAGAGAACGCACCGGGTGTCCCAATCTTTTACCGGTTACCAGTGTATCGGTATCTCGGGCATGAATAATTTTATTTTTATAATTTTCATGAATGTTACATTCCACGGCGGTCAGGAAACGGGTCCCACACTGTACACCTGAAGCTCCGAGCATCAAGGCGGCTGCCAATCCCCTGCCATCGGCAATTCCGCCGGCGGCAATAACAGGAACAGAGACCGCATCCACCACTTGAGGAACCAGCGACATGGTTGTCATTTCGCCTACATGGCCACCCGACTCACCCCCTTCAGCAATAACGGCACAGGCTCCCATTTTTTCAACACGCTGTGCAATGGCTGTCGAAGGGACCACAGGAATAACCTTAATACCCACAGAAATCCAATCCTTGATATATTTTGAAGGCATTCCTGCTCCGGTAGTAACAACCGGTACTTTCTCTTCTAAAACAACTTGAGCCACTTCATCGGCGAAGGGGCTCATCAGCATAATATTAACACCAAAAGGAGCTTTAGTCATGGTTCTGCATTTCCGAATCTGTTCCAGAAGATAGTCGGCATTGGCATTCATAGCTGAAATTATTCCCAATCCCCCTGCATTTGAAACGGCCGCTGCAAGATTTGCCTCCGACACCCATGCCATTCCTCCCTGAAAAATAGGATATTGTATTCCTATCATTTTACAAACTTCACTCTTAATCATAATTATTAGTTCTAAATTAGTTTACATAATAAAAAAAAATTATTCCCTTACCACTGAATGATACAGGCTCCCGAAGTAAAGCCTGCCCCAAAAGCACTCAACAGCAAATAATCACCTTTGTGCAACTGATTATTACAATTCATTTCATCCAACAAAATCGGGATACTTGCAGAAGAAGTATTTCCGTATTTTTCTATATTATGAGGAAATTTCTCCTCGGTTTGTTTAAAATAATCCTTAATGGAATCTAAAATTCTCATATTAGCCTGATGAAGTAAAAAGTAAGCAATATCATTTTCATCAAGTTCAGCTTTTGCCAAAACAGTTTTAATATCAGAAATTGAGGATGAAACGGCCAGTTTAAAGACATCCTTTCCATTCATAACCAATGGCATATCACCGTCAGACTGTCTGACGTATGGATTAAATTCCATTTTTCTTTGGTAATATAAAGCATCCACTTTACATTGAGTAGTCAGGAAGAGAGATTTAAGATTATCTCCCTTGGAAACCACCACTGCGGCGGCGCCATCTCCAAACAAAACACAAGTATTTCGTTCACTCCAGTTTACCAAACGGGTGGGCTGTTCAGCACATACAATCAAAACATTTTCAGCACGCCCTGTTTCCAGATATGCCGAGGCAATATCCAGTGCGTAAATAAATCCCGAGCAAGCCCCGTTCAGGTCTATGCAGGGACAAGTAGCATCAATTCCGCCCTGGATGATACAACTCAGGGCAGGGGTAACATAATTATTTATTACATTAGAGCAAAGAATAAAATCAAGGTCAGTAGCTGCAATTCCCGCATTATCGAGTGCTTTTTGTGATGCGGTAATGGCAAGGTCTTTAAGGGTTTCATTGGTTATGATCCTTCTTTGTTTTATCCCTGTGCGGGTAGTAATCCAATCGTCACTGGTATCCAAAAACTGAGATAACATGTCGTTGGTTACTGACATTGAAGGCATTGCACTTCCGGTTCCAATAATTTTCATAAGCTAGTTGTTAATCAATTTAATAATATAAGATTAAACTTTATCTGCCAAACTTTTAGAATTAACTTCAAAAAAATGGTGTAAATTTCGAATTGCATTCAGAAAAGTAGGCTTATCTTCTTCTTTTAATTGACTCAAAATTGAACGGATCATTCTAATATGGAAATATTCATGCGCAATATCAAACTTCTTTCCCAGAGGAGTTAACACAACCCTGACAACTCTTCTGTCTTCTTTATCAACAGTCTTTCGCAACAGCCCTTTTTTCTCCAGCTTGTTCGTAGCCACCGTGACTGAAGGCATCGTAATATCCAATGATTTTGCTATTTCACGGATGGATACACCTTCTTCTCCACGCCCTATTGCTTCCAGTACATGCAGTTCACTAATACTTAAATCAACATTTTTAACCCCTTTCAAACGATTCTTTTCAATCTGATTCACCAAATTAAAAGAATCTACCAACAAATCACTCAACTCATTTGAATAGTTATCTTCCATATTTTTCTGTTATCCAGTTTTTTGCGATTCAAATTAATTAGATAGTCTAACTAATTTATCGCCGGCAAAAGTACTAAAAAAACAACAGAAAGATTGTTTTTCTTAAAAAAAGTTAATGATATAACGTAAACTACTGAAATTCAAATTGAAAAAATTTAATTCACTTTTTGTGAAATGTGAAAAAAACTTAAAATCAGCTCAGCTCGAGCATTCTCAAAATAGGTTTTCGGGCTGCTATCATAGTCTCTTCATCAAGAAGTAACTCGGGTTGCTCCGTAAATAAGGCCTGATAAATACCCTCTAAAGTATTATATTTCATATAATCACAGTCATTACAGTTGCAGGTTTCGGCACTATTAACCACATAAAAAAGTGTATTTGGATTATTTTTTTGCATTTCGTAGAGGATGCCGGTTTCAGTGGCCACAATGTATGAGAGGTGTTTATCTTTAGCAACAAAATTGATCATGGCCGTGGTAGAGCCGACAAAATCCGCCAATGCAAGCACTGTTCCCTGACATTCGGGATGCGCGAGCACTTTAGCATCCGGATAACGCTGTTTGAGATTAAAAACTAATTCCGCAGTAAGGCGGTCGTGCACGTGACAAGCTCCATCCCAAAGCACCATCTTTCGATTAAGTTCTTTGTTTATATAGGCTCCCAAATTGCGGTCAGGGGCAAAAACGATCTTTGCCTCTTCAGGCAAGGAGTTGACTATTCTGAGCGCATTACCGGAAGTGACGATAATATCCGACAAAGCTTTAACTTTTGCCGAACAGTTTATATAACTCAACACAAGATAATCGGGATAGTGTTTCAAAAAATCAGCAAACTCATCGGCGGGGCAACTATCGGCAAGGGAACAGCCGGCAGCAAGATCGGGAATGAGAACCTTTTTCCCGGGATTTAATATCTTGGCAGTTTCAGCCATAAAGTGTACTCCGGCAAATAAAATAATGTCGGCATTGGCAGAAGCTGCCTTTTGAGAAAGACCAAGACTATCGCCCACATAATCAGCCACATCCTGCACTTCTGGACGGGTGTAATAATGGGCCAAAATTATGGCATTTTTCTTTTTCTTTAATTCTTCAATCTTATTTTTCATCATTCGGAATACAATAATTGGATGTAAACATTATTTTTTCAGATGCTCGAACATTTTTTGTTCCACCAGTTCACAGATAATATGACCTATTAATATATGAACTTCCTGAATTCTGGGGATATCACTGGAAGGAACATTCAAACAATAGTCGGAATTTTCTTTCATTCGCCCACCGGTAGCACCTGTCAGAGAAACTGTCGTGATTTCCATTTGTTTCGCAACCTCGTAAGCACGCAGAATATTAAAAGAATTTCCGGAAGTAGAGATTCCTATCAAAACATCTCCTTTCTTACCGGAACCGGACAGCAGTCGTGAATATACCTGGTCAAAGCCATAATCATTGCCCACGGCAGTCATATAGGAAGTGTTGCAATGAAGGGCTTCGGCATTCAGTGCAGGGCGATTAAAATAGAAGCGTCCTGATAACTCGGCTGCCAAATGCTGGGCATCGGCTGCACTTCCACCGTTACCGCAAAAATGAATCTTACCCCCATTACTCAAAGAGGAGACGATCACTTCGACAATTTTTTCAATATTCTGAATAAAAACTTCATCTTCCAGAATCGATTTCTTAATTTCAATACTTTGCTCAAAAACTTCTTTTATTCTCATGAGATCACTTTTAAAGGGACAAAAATAGCGAAAAAATCAATAAGAGTTGCTTTACTAAGAAAGGTATTATTTTTTCGGAGATTGATTTGTAAATATAAAATTACTATTTTTGCAACCTTAAAAAAAGTTAAAATCGTGAATAAAAGCATAAATATTTTTGACACTAAAATAGTTCCTCTTCGCAGAAAAAAAACAAGACTTCGATATCGGGTTGCAGTCATCGGCGGAGGAAGCTGGGCAACTGCGATTGTAAAGATTCTGTCATCAACGTTGGAGCATATCCATTGGTGGGTAAGAGAAGAGGAAATTGTGGAAGGAATCACCAAATTCGGTCACAACCCCCTCTATTCAAGCTCGGTCTATATCAATCCTGAGGATGTCTATATCAGTACTAATATCAGAAAAGTGGTTGCTCGGGCCGACTATGTTATTATTGTCACGCCATCTGCCTTTTTACACAAGACTCTTGCTCCGTTGAAAAAGAGCAGACTCAACAAGAAGAAAATCATCAATGCCGTGAAAGGGATTGTTCCTGAATCAATGCAATTGATTACGGACTATCTTCGCAGTGAATTTGATGTTCCGGTTTCCAATCTTGCCAGTATCAGCGGCCCGTCACATGCGGAGGAGGTGGCACGTGAAAAATTCACCTATCTGACAGCCTGCTCGGAAAATATTGAATTAGCCGAAACTATTGCCAAAATATTCTCCAACCGTTTTGTCAGAACTACCGTATCTAAAGATATTATGGGAGCAGAAATGTCGATTGTACTGAAAAACATTTATGCCCTCGGTGCCGGTATTTACAGTGGACTTGGCTACGGCGACAATTTCTTAGCTGCATATATTGCTAACTGTGTCAAGGAGATGGAAAAATTTATCAATGAAGTCTATCCGAATCCGGAGCGCCGACTTACGGATTCTGTCTATTTGGGTGACTTGTTGGTAACTGCCTATTCAAGTTTCAGTCGGAACCGTCTCTTCGGGAATATGATTGGACACGGGCTTACAGTGCGAATTGCTCAAATGGAGATGAATATGATTGCCGAAGGTTATTACGCCTGCCGTTGTATTCACGAAATCAACAAGACTTATGATGTCTATATTCCGATCGCGGAAGCAATTTACGGAGTCCTTTACGAAGGTCATAATGTACAGTCTGAAATGAACCGCATTTCGGAGCATTTTATTTAGAAAGCAAGCTATAGAGCTAAAAATTTGCGATACCTGATTCCGGATTCGTAACGCCAAAAGCACTTCTTTTTATTCAGATTTCGATTATTTAACCGATAATAAAAAATTTAACTACAATTTTTCTTACTTTTGCATCCTTGAAATAAACAAAATCTTTGTAAAGTATGAAAATTGCAATTGTTGGAACCGGCTACGTAGGATTAGTAACCGCTACTTGCCTTGCCGAAGTTGGTCTTGAATTGGTATGTGTTGACATTGACGATCAAAAAATCGAAAAACTGAAAAACGGTATTTGTCCCATTTATGAACCCGGACTGGAAGATATGCTCCGGCGCAATATTCAAAAAGGGAGACTTATGTTCACTACTTCATTGGCTTCCTTTATTAAAGATGTGGATGTTGTATTCTCTGCCGTTGGGACTCCCCCGGATGAAGACGGAAGCGCCGATCTGCAATATGTTTTGGATGTTGCAAAGACCATTGGAGAGAATGTTGATAAATACATTTTGGTTGTTACCAAAAGTACCGTTCCGGTCGGAACTGCCAACTTGGTTAGAACAGCCATTCAGGAGCAGTTGGATAAAAGAGGCGTAAATGTCAACTTTGATGTTGCTTCAAATCCCGAATTTTTGAAAGAAGGCGATGCTATCAACGACTTTATGAAACCGGACCGGATTGTTTGCGGAGTTGATTCTCCCAAGGCGGAAGAACTTCTTACTAAAATTTATAAGCCCTTTGTATTGAACGGACACCCGGTTATTTTCACGGATATAGCATCTGCCGAAATGATTAAATATACTGCCAATGCCATGTTGGCAACCCGTATCAGTTTCATGAACGATATTGCCAATTTATGCGAAATTGTGGGAGCCGATATCAATATGGTTAGAAAAGGGATCGGCAGCGACACGAGAATAGGAAACAAGTTTCTATATGCCGGCGTCGGTTACGGAGGATCTTGTTTCCCGAAAGATGTTAAAGCTCTTATCAAGACTGCCGATAGCTACGGCTATTCGCTGGATGTGCTTAAGTCAGTGGAAAAAGTAAATGATAAGCAAAAGAGAGTGCTGTTTGATAAATTATTGAAATATTATGACGGCAACCTTGCAGGAAAGCGAATTGCATTGCTGGGACTGGCATTTAAGCCCAATACCGATGACATGCGCGAAGCTCCTGCTTTGGTTCTTATAGACCTGCTCCTGAAAGCCGACTGCACCGTTTTGGCTTATGATCCCGTGGCAATGGAAGAATCTTACCGCCGTATCGGAAATAAAGTCACCTACTGCAATGATGTTTATGAAACACTGCAAGATGCCGATGCACTTCTGTTGGTTACCGAATGGACTGAATTCAGGGTACTGGATATCAACAAGGTGAAGTCGCTGATGAACAAACCTGTCATTTTTGACGGACGAAATATTTACGATGCCCATGAAATGAGAAATCACCATATAGATTATTTCTCTATCGGCAAAAAAAATCTTTAATATCCCCAATATGAAAAAAATACTGGTAACCGGCGGTGCCGGCTTTTTAGGGTCACATCTTTGTGATAAATTGTTATCCGAAGGCAATGAAGTGATTTGTATGGATAATTATTTCACAGGCAGAAAAAAAAATATTGTACACCTGCTTGATAATCCCTATTTTGAATTGATTCGTCATGACATTACCGCTCCTTATTATATTGAAGTTGATGAAATTTACAATCTTGCCTGTCCCGCCTCTCCTATTCACTACCAGTACAATCCCATTAAAACCATCAAAACATCGGTCATGGGAGCCATCAACATGCTGGGGCTTGCCAAGAGGATAAAAGCCACTATTTTACAAGCTTCCACCAGTGAAGTTTACGGAGATCCGACCATTCACCCCCAACCGGAAGAGTATTGGGGAAATGTCAATCCTATTGGCATCCGTTCCTGTTACGACGAAGGAAAACGCTGTGCCGAGACCCTTTTCTTTGACTACCACCGCCAAAATAATGTCAAAATCAAAGTTGTAAGAATATTTAACACCTACGGACCCCGTATGCATCCTAACGACGGAAGAGTTATCTCTAACTTTATTGTTCAGGCACTTAAGGGAGATAATATCACTATTTACGGGGACGGTTCTCAGACAAGAAGCTTCTGTTACTGCGATGACCTGATAAAGGGAATGATGGCCATGATGAAAACCCCTGATAATATTCTAGGTCCTATCAATATTGGAAACCCCGGAGAATTTACGATTAAAGAACTTGCCGAAGTTGTGATTGAACTTACCCGCTCGAAGTCAAAAATCAGTTATATGCCCCCAATGGAAGACGACCCGATGCAACGGAAACCCATTATTGACAAAGCCAAAAATTTATTGGGCTGGGAGCCTACCATTCAACTCAAAGAAGGGTTGATCAAGACTATTGATTATTTCGAAAAGGAATTAAGCGGGAAATAATTATCGGATTAATTAGTTATTCATCAATTTTCACTCCGAGATAAAACAATTTCGGTTCTTAATCGTTGATTATGTACTAATTTTTTTATTATGGACTATCCCGAAATTCTTGAACATAACCTTAAAATCTACTCCTATCTGGTAGATGATGAAATGAATCTTTCCATGCCTGCTCTTTTCGGACTTATTCAGGAAATATCTTCCGAACATGTCAATAAATGCAATATCGGGTGGCAGAACCTGCGAAAATCCAATTTATTCTGGGTGCTCTCCAAAATTCATATTAAAATAGCACGCTTGCCTAAATGGTCTGAAGAGATTATCATCCGTACCTGGGGAAAATGCCACGATTTATTAGTCAACCCAAGAGATTATGAAATGGAAGACAATGAGGGCAATCTGATGATGAAAGCAACCTCTTCGTGGGTCATTCTGGATGCAGAAAACGGAAAAATTAAAAAGCTGGACGAATTTGATGACCGACTGGTCTATCCCAAAGAGAAAGAAGACGCCATCACTACCCGCGCTCCTAAAGTGCCCAAAATTAACATTCAGGAAGAATGCAATTTCAATATTGTGCTCAATTCCGATATCGACATGAACAAACATGTCAACAACGCCCACTACGTTCAATGGGCATTAGACTCTGTCGATCAGCTATTTCGTCAAACACACCACCTTGTAGAAGTGGTTATCAATTACCTCTCTCAGGCAAAATTGGGCGATTATTACGGCATCATCTCCAAACACATTGCCGAAAATGAATATATTACCTCTATCTTTTCAAAAGAGGGAAATCTGGAATTCTGTCGAATACAATCTATTTGGGTAAAACAGTAGAGACGCAAGGCCTTGCATCTCTGCAATATATTGATTGTTGGTTGTTCGGTCGGCGACGGTCGTAGAGACGCAAGATTTTGCGTCTCTACATTATTTTGCGTTTGTGCAAATATTGATTGGGTGATGCGGCGGCGGTCATTGTGTCAATACCAATATTGATTGGGTAATGGTGCGTTGGTCGTAGAGACGCAAGATTTTGCGTCTCTACAATATTATATATTGCGTCAATACAAATATTGATTGGGTAATGGTGCGTTGGTCTTAGAGACGCAAAATTTTGCGTCTCTACCGATATTATATATTGCGCCAATACAAATATTGATTGATTGATTTAATGTGAAACATTTTATTTTATCAATCATTATTAAATTTATCAAATTCCCATTTTATTGGATTATTGATTATATAATTTCTAATTCTTTCTAATGAATTATTATCACGAATGATATGGTCGTGATACCGGGATTGCCAATCAAAATTAATATGATTTTTTCGTGCATATTTTGTCACCCCTGTTTTGAAACCACGTATAATGGATGCCAAATTTTGCGATTGCGAACCAAATTTATTTTGGGATTGGGGGGGATTGGTGGTTGGTGAGTTGAGTTGCGGTGGTTTGTTAATTAATACAATACCATGAATATGATTTGGCATTACAACGGATTCATCCAATTGTACAAATGGAAAATGAGCTGGGATATTTTGCCAACATTCCTGGACTATTTTCCCGATTTCGGATAAAATCATTATTCCATTTTCAATATTCCCAAAATAGTTTTCTTTACCCTGAGTGCAAATTGTAAGAAAATACATTGAATTAGAAGCATAATCCCAATATTGTAAGCGGGTTGATTGAATGCGGTATTTGCTTTTGAATTTATCCATTTTGAGTGAGAGAGTTTAGTTGTTTTCAATTAGTAGTTTGTAATATTTCTGATTTAGTTATTCTAGACTTCAGACTAACATTCTTATATCCGGCACTCTTACACCCTTTAATTGGGGATGAAATTCAATATGTAGTCGCTAACTGTAGTTATTAATACATTATTTACTTTTTTATTTAATGCTTTTAATTCTTTCATAAAAGCTCGCAAAATTATGAATTATTCTATGAAATAAAAATTATTTTTAGAAAAAAATCACATGTCGGTAGAGACGCAAAATCGTAGAGACGCAAAATCGTAGAGACGCAAAATCGTAGAGACGCAAAATCGTAGAGACGCAAAATCGTAGAGACGCAAAATTTTGCGTCTCTACAATATTATATATTGCGTCTGTACAAATATTGATTGGGTGATGGTGCGTTGTTCGTAGAGACGCAAAATCTTGCGTCTCTACAGATATTTTATATTGCGCCTTTACAAATATTGATTGGGTGATGGTGCGTTGTTCGTAGAGACGCAAAATCTTGCGTCTCTACAATATTCAAAAAAAGTTCGTCGGATTTTAGAGGATGTTGCGTAATAAAAGTTATTTTTGCAATCAAATTGGTTTTTATATTTTTTAAATATAGTTGAATATATTAGTTCCCTTTTATGATAAGAAACAATAGAATTTGTATCGTTCTTCCGGCTTATAACGCAGAAAAAACGCTCCGGGATGTCTATGCCGAAATTCCGTTTGAGATAGTGGATGAGGTAATTTTGGTGGATGACTTCTCAACGGATAATACCCTTACTATTGCCAAGGAACTTGGCATCAAACATATTCTGGAGCATCCAAAGAATAAAGGTTATGGCGGCAATCAGAAAAGCTGCTACCGAAAAGCACTGGAGCTGAATGCCGATGTGGTGGTTATGCTCCATCCCGATTACCAATATACACCGCTATTAATAGGATCGATGTGCTATCTAATAGTAAACAAGGTCTATCCGGTAGTGTTAGGGTCTCGTATTCTCGGCAAAGGTGCCCGCAAAGGAGGAATGCCCCTCTACAAATATATATTCAACCGGTTTCTTACCTTTTTCCAAAATGTCATCATGAACCAGAAACTGGCAGAGTATCACACCGGCTACAGGGCATTTTCAAGGGAAGTGTTGGAAAGAATTAATTTTGAGGTCAATTCCGATGACTTTGTCTTTGACAATCAAATGCTGGCTCAGATTTTCTATGCCGGTTTTGAAATTGCTGAAATTACCTGTCCCACAAAATATTGCAAAGAGGCCTCTTCCATCAATTTCTCCAGGAGTGTAAAATACGGTCTTGGCGTACTGCAAACCTCTTGCCTCTATCGACTGCAAAAATGGGGATGGATTCATCACCGGCTTTTTGAATAATTTTTTGTAATTTTGCCGCCTCTATAATCGGATGCAAAATGTTTGAAGCTAATGAATGACGACAATTTCCTTTTCAACCGGAACGATGAATTGCTCCCCTCCTCTTTTGCCATGTATGCAAGAACCCTCTTGACAGAAAAAGAGAGGAATGTCATTATCCCGGGCTGTGGTAATGGTGCCGATGCACTCTATTTTGCCGGTGAAAATTATAATGTTCTTGCCATTAGTGATGTGGAAGAGGATATCAAATACCTGAACCAACATCACAAACATTTCAAAAATATAAGATTTCTTTTTGCAGACCATACTCAATTGCTGAATGAAAGTATTTTGTATGATATGGTCTATTCCCGTAGTATTCTTAACAGGCTCTCGGATGAAGAACAAAATCAATTGCTGAGATGGAGTTACCGCCATTTGAAAAATGGAGCCCGCCTCTGTATTGAAACTTACGGGAAAATAACTTCTACTCTTGAGGACACAACGGCAGCCCCACAATCAAAAGAGAAATCTCGTTTACGTGCCATTGACTTCAAAGCTCTTTGCACTCAATTGGAAAGTTTGGGATTTAACCTTGATTTTGCTAAAGAAGAGAAACTCTTTTCCCCTCATAAATCCGACGAAGAAACGCTGATCCGGATTGTTGCAAGGAAAAAGCCATAATATTGCGGCCAACTAAAACATATCTTTAATAGAAGGTATTTTATTTATATCTCACCAACGCTCCATTCACCCAATAACCCTTCACCAGAAGGTTGCCCGTAGAGTCATACAAGGCACCGTATCCATTCACATTATTATTCGAAAATTCTCCGACATATTTCCTGCCATCCGGAAAAATTTCATATCCTTTTCCCTCTTTTTTCCCATTTACTCTCTCCC
>JAEWNB010000076.1 GCA_023392945.1 Bacteroidota bacterium | reverse complement strand
TTAAACCAAACTTTCTAATTATTTTGTAGTATATTGATTATTATTGTTTTATGCCGTTTTGGCTTTTTTAGAAGCAGTATTAGTATATGAGGTTGAGAAGGTTTTATAGAAAGCATTTATATATTCTATAGGTGAAAGTGTACCCAACCTGTGAATGAGCCATTCATTATTATAATCGTTTATAAATGTGTTGATTACGGTTCTTGCTTCTTCAATATTCTGAAACGTATTAATATTGAATACTTCTTCTTGTATAGTTCGGTTAAAACGCTCTATACAGCCGTTACATTCAGGTGAACGAACGAAAGATTTTGAAATTTTTAATCCTAAAAATTTCATCTCATTCATAAAATCTTTTGAGTCATACTGGCTGCCGTGATCGCTGCGAAGCTGTAGTTCCATGTCCTTGCAAATATCTTTTTCAATGTTACCAAAACGATTTCTAATAGCTGCGTATATAGGTTCCATAGCGGCAAATCGATTGCCTATTTTTACAACACTTACCCCCAATATTTCATCATTAAAGTGGTCTATTACAGCAAATAACCAACACCAACCATCTTCATTTGTAAAAAACTTTTTCCCATCTGTTCCCCACATTAAATTGGGTTTGTTAGTGATAATTTTTCCATCATGTTTACTCTTCGATTTCTTTGCAATATTTATTCTATAGGGGCTTAATAAGTTGTTAGCTTTCATTATTCTGTTCACTCTCATTTTATCAACTTTTATACCTTTCCGTTGCATTCTTTTCCATATTTTTCGATACCCCTCACCTTTAAATTTGCTATTTTTCAATGTTTTATAAATAGCATTTAATACTTCATCATCAGTTAATACAGGCTTGCGTCCTCGCTTTAATGGATGTGGTTTTCGTCGTATTTTCCCATACCAAGAGCTACTGCTCAAGTTTACTATTTTTAATATCATTGTTATAGGAAATGGCTCACCAGTCTTACTGTAAAATTCTTTCAATAAGATATTTACTATTTCTTTTTTAGTCTTTCCACTAATTCGTTCTTTTTTTTTATGAGTTCTATTTCCATTTCTAATTGACCTATTTTTCGCTCTGCCCGTGACAGTTTGTTTTCATCGCACTTGGGTTTAAATCCTTCTTGTCCATTGCTAATAAAATCATTTCGCCATTGATGGATGTCTTTAATGCATACCGAATACTCGCGGCTTAATAGTTCAATGTCTTCTCCTCGTAGTACTTTTAATACGATTTCTGTTTTGATTTTTGATGTGATTCTTTTCTTTTTCATACGCTGCAAAATTACGATTCTTTTACTCGCAATTTTTTCGGGTCGCTATAATTGAATCGGGAATATAAGAAGAAGCAAGTAAATTAATATCATAAATATCATTGGCTATCACTCTATCACACCCTTGTGAACGACCATACTGAAATATTAATAAAAATAATATTATAATTAAAGATATCTTTCTCATAATTTTTACTGTTTAATAATTTTGGTAAAATAATTTGTTCCGTTTTTATGACTAATCATGAATAAATACATATCATTCTTAAAATCATGACAATCTATACTTGTAATTTGGGAATTAATTTGTTGAGTTTTTATACATTGTCCAAGTGTGTTATAGATTGATAAAGTATAATCAGAATAAGTAGCTGCTTGCAAAAAATCTATAAAAATATAGTCAGATACCGGATTGGGGTAAAGATTTACCAAACTATTGATATTGTTTTCTTTTATTGCTCCTCCAAACCCACCTGAAAAACAATCTGTTGAATCGTTATCAGAGATGTCAAATTCTGTTCGATAAATCAATTCGTCATTTTGGGAATAACACAACAACCTAGTATAAGGATAATCTAAAGGAACTGCAAAATCATTATACCAAGGGACAACCACTCCGGAACTGCTTCCAATGCCTTCTACCCAAAATTGGTCTTCCCCTTGATGCATATTTAGAGATTTAAGTAATATTTTTTTTCTTAGAGAGCCATCTTCCATTAATAGTAAAGAATCTTCTCCCAAATAATGCTGTGATATAAACGAATAATCTTGCTCTCCGACAAGAATGTTACATTCCCAAACACGAGTTGCCTTTAATTGAAAGATCTCATATTCGCAAAAAAGATAATAGGTAATAGAATCTCCAAATTGTAAAGAAAAATCATAGAGCAACAACTCCGTAGTGTCAGTAGTAGTAAAAAGAGCCTCACGACCACCATAACTATTGAGAGCATATACTGTAGAAGGCTCATGATATATTCCATATACCTTTTTAGTTACCGTATCGTTACGTATGCCACAAAAATAGGCCTCAAAGCTATACATTTTTAAGTAGTTTTTGCCGGCAATGATCGTATCTCCTAAAGTTTTATATTTTACGCTATTAACCGACCATTCACTATTGTCGGTAAAAGGCACATAAGAATATACAATTTGTCCTTTTAGTAGCAAACTCCCGACAAAAGAAAGCAATAATAGAACTAAAATTATAATTATTTTTTTCATAACTTGATGATTTTATATGTTTTACACGATTGATCCTGTAATAATATCTTCATAATATACATTCCGTTGTGATATTGGGAAAAAGGAATTGTGATGTTATCCCCGGAAGGTTGGGGTAAGGACAAAATAAATTGTCCCGTCATGGAGTATATTTCAATGTATTTTATAGGGATCTGGTTATCATTCGTTAAGATGGTAATATTATCGGATACCGGATTAGGAATTTTAATATCGGGTATAATAAGTTCAGATAATCCTGATATTGATGAAGAATCACAATTGTTATT
>JAEWNB010000058.1 GCA_023392945.1 Bacteroidota bacterium | reverse complement strand
TTTACAGAGAGTGATTAAATATCGTTTCATAAATATCTTTTCAAATTTTATTTAGAGAAACTAAACGTGAATATTTCCCGAAAAAGTATATCAGAATTGAAGGAAGGTCAATTTATTTCTGAATTGTCAGATCAGTATCATTCAATCTTTCGAAGTTATTATTGTTAGAAATTAAATAGTATCGGTTGTTATTATACAGGTAATATTGTCCTTCAACATTATAGATTTCAACGTTAGAAATATCCATCCCTTTGATCTTAAGAATATTCTGGTTTCTTTGATATGAAATACTGTTACGAATTGGCGTACTCCACTGCTGGATTTCAAAAAACTGAACAGGGTGTTCATTTTGCGACTCGGGCTCTGCAGTCATATTCTGAAATTTTACCCTGGTTTTTTTGGTAGATATGATTTTTTCGAGTACTATTTTGTCATCATTATATTCATCCAATGAAAATTCAACCTCTTCATAATTATCCATTTCTTCTTCAATGGCAGATGTTATCGTGTCACTTGGTATGGAGTCGGAAGGAGAAATTTCTCTCTCTTTATCTATTGGAAGTGTCTCATCATTGTTAAGATCCTTTTTATTTTTGTTTTCCGAACTTTCATCAGGTTGTGCAATTCCTTCAATTGTTCTGACAAGATTCATCCTTGAATCGAAAAAATATTTATCTGCTAAAAAAATGGAGATACTCAAAATAAACCCTATAATCATACCAATAGAAAAAACAAGCCATGATCTGGTTTTTCTTACAGTTTTGGGTTTGTCAGATTTTTCTTCCATTTTCTTTGTATTGAATGCAAAAATACAATTTATTCTTTTTTATTCTTCTTAAATGAATTATTATTATTCGCATTTTTTGAAATAAAGTTACTAAATCAAAAGGGTAAATTGTATTTTTGTCACCAAATTACTTCGTATGAAAAAGTTGTCCATGTCTGAACTTAATCGGTTGTCAGTTGATGAATTTAAAGAAAAGAAAAAAATGCCTATTGTAGTTATTCTTGACAGTATCAGGAGTATGAACAATGTCGGCTCAATTTTCAGAACTTGTGATGCCTTTGCCATTGAAAAACTCTATTTGTGTGGGATAACTGCTCAACCCCCTCACAAGGAAATTTCCAAAACAGCTTTGGGAGCTACTGAAACAGTTTGTTGGCAATATGCTAATGATGTTGTTGAACAGGTCTGTGAACTTAAAAATTTGGGTTATGCTGTTTATGTTATTGAACAGACCGATTTTTCTATAAGACTTGATAATTTTGACATAAAGGAGAATGAAAAAATAGCTATTATTTTGGGAAATGAGGTTTTTGGAGTTGATGAACGTCTTCTTCCTCTGGCTGATGCATCTATAGAAATTCCACAATATGGAACCAAACATTCATTGAATGTTTCAATCGCAGCCGGTATCGTTATTTGGGATCTTGTTTGTAAGTCAAATAAAAAAAAATAAACAAGTAAAAAAAACTTTTACCTTGCACTCAAATTAGTATGGAAGATCATTGTCGGGCTGAATGCCGGAATCATCAGAGTTTTCAATTTCTTCATTATTGAAACTTGCATCAATAGTATTGAATCTTTCATTCTGAGGCAAACTATCTGAAGGAGTGTCATTAATATAATCTTCTTCTATGTCTGTGAATTTAGTGTATTGACTCTGGAATCTAAGTCTGATATTGTCGGTCGGTCCATGTCTGTTTTTCTGAATCATGATTTCAGCAAGTCCTTTTGCAGGATCACCATCTTCAAAATCATCCATTTTATAATATTCAGGACGGAAAATAAACATTACCAAATCCGCATCCTGTTCAATAGAACCCGATTCTCGTAAGTCTGACAATTGAGGCCTTTTCATTCCGGCTCTTTTTTCTACTTCACGGGAAAGCTGTGATAAGGCAATAACCGGGACGTTGAGGTCTTTGGCCAATGCTTTTAAAGAACGGGAAATATAACTGATCTCCTGCTCACGATTTCCTTTGGCTTTACTTTTGTCTTTATCACTCTCACCCTGCATCAACTGAAGGTAATCGACAATGATCAGTTGTATGTCATGCTGGTGTTTTAGTCGACGGCACTTGGCACGTAAATCAAAAACCGATAGGGCAGGAGTATCATCTATAATTAATTTATCCGAATTTAATTTGCTGATTTTATCCATCAAAACAACCCATTCATTTTCTGAAAGTTTTCCTCTGGATATGGTTTCGGATGGAATTCCTGATTCAATAGAGAATAATCTGTGAACTAACTGATTAGCTGACATTTCAAGGGAGAAAAAAGCTACCGGTATTTTGTAATCAATAGCAGCATTTCTGGCTATTGACAAAACAAAAGATGTCTTTCCCATACCGGGACGGGCAGCAAGGATGATTAAATCGGATTTTTGCCATCCGCCGATTTTTTCATCAATAGCCCTGATGCCGCTGGGAACCCCATGGAAAGAGTCGGTGTCATTTCTTAATGCGGATAGTTCATCAAGAGTTTTTTTGACTACAAGACTCAATTCCTTGCTGTCTCTTTTGAAATTTCTTTGAATGATATTAAAAAGATTGGTCTCAGCATTGTCCATTAATTGCAATACATCTTGCGATTCATCATAAGAATCTTTGATAATTCCACTGCAGGTGGTAATGAGTTCTCTGAGAACATATTTTTCAAGAATGATACGGGCGTGATATTCAATATTTGCTGAAGAAGCAATCCGATTGGTCAGCGATGCCAGATAAGAAGGTCCCCCGACAAATTCAAGCTTGTTTGCTTTTCTTAATTGATTGGTAACTGATAACAAATCAATTGGCTGCATCTCGGAAAAGAGTTCAAAGATAGCTTTGTAAATGTGCTGATGAGATTCTTTGTAAAACATTTGATAATCTATCAAGTCAATGATTGAACTGACTGCATTTGAGTCAATCATTAAAGCTCCCAAAACCGCTTCTTCAAATTCCAATGCCTGAGGAGTCAGTTTTCCCGTTGCTGCCATGGTCGATTCAAGAGTGTTATAGGATACTTTACTATCACTCCTCTTACCTGTAATGGGTTCGTTTATCATACGTTACAAAATAAAATATTGTTTTTTTTGCAGTTCCAAAAATAGGTGAAATATTTGTTTTAGCCAAATAAAGTTATTAACAATGATTATTTTTATATTTTTGCACACTAAAATATGAAAAATGAAGGATTATATTAAATCAATTTGCTTTTTGTTAGTTTTTGTTTCTTTCGGAATTGCTCTTTTCGCCCAAAAACCTTTAGTTATCAGAGGAAAAATTGAGCATAATACTTTTAATAAGGTAGATATGAAGTTGGCTTATGGGAATGATCCTACGACTATAGCTTCTGCTGTTGTTACGTCTGATGGATCTTTTACAATCAGTGCTCCGATTACACAGCCCGACTTATATCGTCTTGTTTTTACTGATAAGAGTTCTATGCTTTGTGCTGTCTCTCCATCGGAACAGATTGAAATTGAAGTTGATGCTAATAATTTGAATGCCATGAAGTCGGTTACAGGTTCTGCTTCAATGAATTTTGTTAAGAAGAATTCTGATTTGTGGGCCAAAAACAAGCAAATTCTTGATAGTATCAATTCTGCCCTTCAGGAAAATAAAGAACAAATGTTCTATAATAATTTCTATAAGCTGTTTGCTCCTTTTCAGAAATCGAATAAAGAGATGGATTTAAATCTCGTTAATGCAATGAAAAACAGTGATACTCTTGAGCAATTTGTGATATTATATTCCTCTAAAGGTAAAGTGATTGGTCCAAAAGTTGATTCATTACTTCTGGTTTCAGTTCCGTTATTAAAGTCTGTTTCTGATGAATATGCCCTTTTTGATAATTATGTTAATAATGTTAAACAAAATTATGACCTTACGGAAGGCCGTATTGCCGGTGAAGAAAGCTTTTTCGGAAAAGTTGACCAATATGTTGTCCTCCTTGATGATCGCCATAAATTGATTTCTAATGATTTGAAAGAATATTTTGAAGGGGTGAAAAATCTTGTTTCTAAACGTGATAGCTTGTCTCTTGATGGCTCGTTGTCAAAAAAGAAGATTAAAATGGCATTTGCTGATGAAGTTGTTGATTTTGTATTAAAATATTCTTCAAACTTGAATATTGTTTATGATCAGTTTCTTGTAAAAGCACAGGCATCCGAAAATGTTAGCAAAGAAATTTTTACCGATGCTCAGAACAGAATATCAGGAATTGTGCAGCAATACCAAAAAATGTATGATGCTGAGAATATCAAGATTTCTACTCAAATAAAGGATTTGCTTATTGCTAATAAAAACGATCTGGCTGTTCTGATGTTTATGGACTTGTTCCCTCTTGAAAAAAACAGAGAACTCCATTCGGATATCATCGATGCATTGTATGCAAAATATCCCAATCATCAATTGGTTAAAGAAAAGTATACTATGATGCATTCTCCTGCCAATGCAACAGCTATTGGTGCTCTTGCTCCGGAACTGGCTTTTGAAAATCCTGATGGTAAAATTTTAAAACTTTCTGATCTAAGGGGTAAATATGTGTTGATAGATTTCTGGGCTTCCTGGTGTGGCCCCTGCCGTAAAGAAAACCCAAATGTGGTAAGATTGTATCAGCAATATCACGAAAAGGGATTTGAAGTCTTTAGTGTTTCTTTAGATAAAGATAAAAATAGTTGGATTAAAGCTATCGAAAAAGATAATCTTTTGTGGCCTAACCATGTTTCCGATTTAAAATATTGGTCTTCGCAAGGTGCCAAAATTTATGGAGTTAGCTCAATTCCTTCCACCTTTTTGATTGATAAAGATGGTCGTATTATTGGAAAAAATCTTCGCGGATCGGAACTTGCTAATAAACTGGAATCCCTTTTTGCCAATTAATTTTTTTATTTAATGATGAATTTTACTGACTGGGGCAGAATTGATTATTTGCAAGCATGGAATCAGCAGGATGAAATTTTTAATAAAATTTTGGATGCAAAAAAATCAGGTCTTCCAACGCATGATTTGGAGACGATCGTTTTTTGCGAACACCCCCATGTTTTTACTTTGGGTAAAAAAGGAAATGAAAATAATCTTTTAATTGATAATGAGTTCCTTAAAAAAGCGAATGCCACTTTTTATCACATTGACAGAGGGGGGGATATTACGTATCACGGTCCGGGGCAAATCGTGGGTTATCCCATTATAGATCTTGAAAACCACTCACTCTCGCTGAAGGGATATATTTTTAATATGGAAGAGGCTATAATTAAAACGGTTGCAACTTTCGGAATAGATGCTTCACGCCTTAATGGAGCTACCGGTGTCTGGCTTGATCCAAATACTAAATTTGCCCGTAAAATTTGTGCTATCGGGGTTAGAGCTTCACGCTTTGTTACAATGCACGGTTTTGCTTTTAATGTGAATACTGATTTGTCTTACTTTTCTTATATTAACCCGTGTGGTTTTGTGGATAAAGGAGTAACTTCTTTGCAAAAAGAACTTGGCAGAGAAATTAATATGCAAGAAGTGAAGTCTCTTTTAAAATCTTTCTTTGAGGATTTTATAAAGTAAATTCAAATTCCCTTATAAACAATTTTGTTAATTATTTTTTCTGAATTAATGAATTTAGGAATGACCTTTCAGCCATGTAAGATGACCGAACTAATGGGGCAGATTCAACACTCTTAAACCCTAACGATTGTGCAGCGATTTTGTAAAATGCAAAGGTGTCGGGATGGACATATTCCGTCACTGCAATATTGTCTTTGGAAGGTTGAAGATATTGACCAATGGTGATGATTTCACAACCGGTATTCCGACAGGTCTTAAGTAAATTGACAACTTCCTCGCGGGTTTCGCCAAGCCCGACCATGATTCCTGTTTTGGTGATCATGCCGCTTTCGGCAATATTCATAAGCACATTGAGGCTGTTTTGATAGGTGGCTTTACTTCTCACTAATGGGGTAAGTCTTTCAACTGTTTCAAGGTTATGGGCCACAATATCGGGCTTCGCATCCAGCACAATTTGAAGCAATTTTTTATCATAATCGGGAATGAGGATTTCAACGATAATCGAAGGATTTTGTTCCCTTATTTTACGAATGGTATTTGCCCAGTGATTAGCACCCTTGTCGGGAAGATCATCTCGGTCAACGGAAGTGATGACGCAGTGTTTTAATTGCATGAGTCTGATACTTTCAGCAATTTTTTGCGGCTCATTTTCATCAACAGGTAATGGCTTTCCTGTTTTTGTGGCACAAAATTTACAGGAACGAGTACAAATATCCCCTAAAATCATGAAGGTGGCAGTTCCAAGACTCCAACATTGACCCATGTTGGGACATTTGCCGCTGCTGCATATTGTGTGTAGATTGTTTTGTTCAACCATTTGTTTAACAAATGGATAGTTCTCACCGCTCTCCAGTTTAATTTTAAGCCATGCAGGTTTTCTTTCAATTTTCATATCGAAAAGGTTATTTTTTGGTTGGCAAAAGTAACTAAAAAAATAAAATTTTTGGTTAAAAGAGGTAATATTAAAAATTTTGTATATTTGCAACTTAATTATAAATATAATAATCATGAAGAAGATTTTCAGTTTTATTATTGCATTTTTTGCTCTGGTCTTGTTGATGAATGTATCAGCTCTTTATGCACAATGTGATAAAGATGTTCATAAGACATGCAAACAAGGAATTGCCATTGTCAGAAGTGATGACGGAAATCCTACTCCTCCTACTGCAGCCTGGAAATTGCCCCATTTTATTGGAGGGACAAAGGGAATGTGTAATTATTTATGTGAAAATATGCAATATCCTAAAGCTTTGAAAGAACAAAATATCAGGGGTGTTGCTACTGTAGAATTTATGGTTCGAACAGATGGTTCCGTTACGGATGTGGCTTTAGTTAAAACTTCAGGTTATCAGGATTTTGACGACGAAGCTATCCGATTGGTTAAATCCTCCCCGAAATGGAAAGCTGCTGAAATTGAATGCCAACCGGCTGATATGAAATCACAGGTTGATGTGGTTTTTGACCTTGACAAATGTGACCCCGACAGAAAAAGAGCAGAAATTAAAGAACAAGCCATGATCGCTGAAAAACTTGCTAAACTAATGCCGATTACCCTTTATTTTGACAATGACAGACCTGATCCAAATAATACTGAAGTTTCTACTGTTAAATCATATTCTACTACTTATCAGGATTATATTACAATGAAAGATACATACAAAGCTAAATATTCTAAAGGACTTGCAGGTCAGAAAAAAGCTGATGCCGAAGCTGAAATTGAACAGTTTTTTATGGGTACCGTTAAGGCTGAATATGATAAATTGGCCGGTTTTTCTGATTTATTGTTGAAAGTATTGCAAGCAGGTGAGCCTGTTACCCTCTCAGTTACCGGTTTTGCCAGCCCTTTGAGTAATAATGATTATAACACCAATCTCTCTTTACGTCGTATCTCAAGTTTAAAAAACTATCTTAAAGAATATGGTGGGGGAGTTTTAGCTTCTTATATCTATAATGGACAACTCATTATAAATGAAAATCCACAAGGAGAGTCCACCTCTGCTGCTTCTGTCAGCGATAATTTTAATGACCAAAAGAATTCTGTTTATAGTGTTACCGCCGCTAAAGAACGAAGAATTCAAATTTTGATTAATAAATAAAAAGTATTGTAAAAAAAAAGGAACTCATTTGAGTTCCTTTTTTTTTATCGATTTTTTTTGATTAGAATGTAAATCCTAATTTTACTTCAATTCCAGTCGCAAAACCTTCAGATCCCGATTTGCAGAAAAAACCTGAGCTGAAAGAAAATGCTTTTGCTTTGAAACCGGCTGTCATACTGGCATACAACCCGGGAATAAATTCAGTATAGCTGTCATCAAAACTAGTGTAATAACCTGTGATAGGGTCGTAAATTTCTGTCCAGGCATGTCTATCAGTAAAACATAATCTAGTTCCAACAGCAAGATTTACTAAAGGCGTAACCTTTCTTTCCGGTTTTTCAAAATAGTGGCGGAAATTGAAGAATAATGGTATGGCAGTCTCATCATTTACATCCATTTCATATCCTACTCCGATACCAATTAAATTTTGATCCTTAATGGATAAACTGTTAATGGCTACACCTGTTAATCCTACAGTTTTACTTCCAAAATAATTTCCAAATTCCATGATGAAATTGTAAGAGAGTTTTTTTGGAGTAACGTTGTTTTGAGTTGAACTGTTTTGAGCAAAAGCTGAACTACAAGTTAACAATGCGGCTGTTAATACAAAAAAAATACTTTTTTTCATTTTAATAAAGTGTTATGTTAATAATTTCAATTGTATGTCGAATTAATTAACGCAATAATGTCCTATTTATTGGATAGGATATGAATATTATTAAAGGGAGTGTTTTTGTTCAATAAAAAAAAGACCGGTGAATACCGGCCTTTTTTAAAATGAAAAAACAATAACCTATTAGAGAACGTGAATAGGTTTCAGTATTTCCTTTCCAATTTCAATAGCTTTTAGATTTTCAGGAATTAGATTGTGATGTCTCGCAGGTAGTGATTTTTGTAAACCTTTTTCAATAAATTCAGGATTTATAATCGGTTTAACTTTAATAAAACCACCCAAAATAATCATATTGAAAAGTTTCATATTCCCGATTTCGGCTGCTTTATCTGTTCCGGCAACCTGATAAATATTGATGTCCTTGCGGGTGGGATGATTTGTGATTCCGTTGGGATCGTAAATTAAAAGTCCGCCGGGTTTTACAGATTGCTGGAATTTATCCATGGATTGTTGATTCAAAATGATCGCGGTGTCAAACTGATTTAAACATGGTGAGCTAATTCGTTCGTCACTGATGATTACGGTTACATTTGAAGTACCACCTCTCATTTCGGGGCCGTAGGATGGCATCCAGCTTACTTCCTTGTCTTGCATAACACCGGAATAGGCCATGATTTTACCCATCGAGAGTACTCCTTGTCCGCCAAAGCCTGCTATAATGATTTCTTCTGTCATAATTTTAAATTTTTAAAAGTTAAGTTTTATTTTTCAGGGACTTTAATGTCTCCGAGAGGATAGAATTTAAGCATATTCTCTTCGAGCCACTGATTTGCTTTTACAGGAGGCAATTTCCATCCTGAATTACAATTGGAAACCACTTCAACAAAAGAAACCCCTTTATTTAATTTCTGATTTTCAAAAGCAGTTCTGATGGCTTTCTTGCATTTTCTAACCAATGCAGGAGTATAAACAGCCTGACGGGTTACGTAGTAGGTTCCCGGAAGTTGTGCCACAAGTTCGGTGATTTTGAGCGGATTTCCCATAATACTCAAATCTCTTCCGTAAGGAGAGGTAGCAGTCTTCATTCCTTCCAAGGTTGTAGGAGCCATTTGCCCGCCTGTCATTCCGTAAATTCCATTGTTGATAAAAATGATGACAATGTTTTCTCCTCTGTTGCAGGCGTGAATGGTTTCGCCGGTACCAATGGCTGCCAAGTCACCGTCTCCCTGATAGGTAAATACAAAATGGTCGGGTTTTAAACGTTTGATGGCAGTGGCCAAAGCAGGTGCACGACCATGAGCAGCTTCAATGAAATCAACATCGAAGTAATTGTAGGCAAGTACTGAACAGCCTACAGGGGCAATACCGATTGTGTGATCCTGAATTCCCATCTCTTCAATCACTTCGGCAACAAGTCTGTGAGTGGTTCCATGACCACAGCCGGGACAATAGTGCATCGTGTTGTCTGTCAAAACAGGAGTACGTCTATACACTAAGTTTTCGGGTTTTATAATATCTTCTCTTTTCATACTTATTATTTTTTGAATTTATTAAAATGGAGGATTTAAATCCGGCCATTTATTTTATTAATTTTGTTTCAATAGCATTTAATACTTCACTTGGAGAAGGAATAATACCGCCGAAACGTCCAAAGTGCTCAACAGGAACTTTGCATTCAACAGCCAGCTTAACATCTTCAATCATTTGACCTGCACTCATCTCTACAGAGAGAATTCCTTTGGTTTTTAAACCTATTTCGTGAATAATTTTTGAGGGGAAAGGCCATAAAGTAATGGGACGAAGTAGCCCTACTTTAATTCCTTTGGCACGTGCCAATTCAATAGCTTTCTGACTGATACGGGCTGAAGAGCCGTAAGCAACGATTAAATATTCGGCGTCATCACAATAGAGAGCTTCATATCTTACTTCATTAGCTTCACATTCTTTGTATTTCTTTTGAATACGAATATTAACCTGTTCCTGTTTTAAGGAATCCAGTTCAAGAGAGGTGATGATGATGTGATCTTTTCTTCCATGTTTGCCGGTAGCTGCCCAAGGATGATTTTTGATAATATACTCATCTGTCCAACGTGGTTTGTACTCGGTAACTTCCACTTTTTCCATTACCTGACCAATAACACCGTCTGAAAGTATCATCGCGGGGTTGCGGTATTTGAAAGCCAACTCAAAGCCAAGTTCTACAAAGTCATACATCTCTTGAACAGAAGCAGGAGCTAAGGT
>JAEWNB010000044.1 GCA_023392945.1 Bacteroidota bacterium | reverse complement strand
CTTTAGGCCTTTCTTATACCGATGAAATGGTTGAAAATCTTCTTAATGATGCTAAAGCAAGCCTCCGTAGCGAACGCCCCAACCAATATCTTGGTGCCTTTTTTCAATATTTAGCCCAAATGACAGGCGCAGAAAATGCTCAAAATATTATAAATTCAATTGAAGATTATAAAGATGTAGAAGGTGCTGAAGAATTGTATATTGCATATAAAGCAATTGAAAGAAGAATCGTTTATGAACAAAAAATGAATCTCTATTTTGCTTTTTCACAAGGGGCTGTTTCTTTTTCTGATGCAATAGCACAAAAGCTTAACAATGATAATCAAACTGCCATGTCACAGCTTCTTACTATTAATCCTACCGCCCCTGCATTTAAAAATGTGAAGGTTGATGTGGAACAAGATGAAGTTGAAAATTGGTTTGAAGATCACGACTACAGATACAAAATCATGGAAAATAGTCGCGACATCGATATTGCCATATTCCCGATTGCTCCTACTGCTAAGGATAAACAAAATATTGCTGATAGTGTTACTACTTTATACCAACAATTTGCGAGTGCCCCAACAATCGATTCTTTCAATTTAAATCAATATTTTAGCCTTATTGATAGCAATTATCATAAAAAAGGTGATCAAGTGGTAATTAATGGTAAAAATGGTTATTCTGCTTTAACAATTGATGCTCTTGATACCATTATTTTCAGTACTCCTGTTGGAGTTAACATCACTCCTTATAATTATCAGGATATGATGTGGTTCTTCGGTAAATCTTTTGGTTCCGAAAAACGCCCTGACTCTGTCCTTGTTGCATTTTTGGTGGTAGATTTTAAATCTCCTCAAAACCCAAAATCAACGCGTACTGCCGAACAAGCAAAATTAGAAAGTGATAGTCTGCAAAATCTCCTTAATACTAATCAGGCTTCTGTATTTTCTTTGCTGCCTAATTATTTGGCCGGTCGTTCTGCTACTGATACCACTACCTGGTATGAGGAAAAAACCACTAACAAAACTCTTTATGATAAACTCTTAAAAACTCCTAATGGAGGATATTATGTGGATGAATTACAATCTGCCTATGTTATTTATCAACTTCTGACTCGTACCCAAGCTTTGGAAAAAAGACAATATGCTCTGTATGGTTTTGATATCAAAGCTTCTGATTCTACTATTGCAGACATTAAAGCTAGTGCCACTCAACTGGCTGCTGCCAGTACTTCTGCAGACGCACTGGTAAACGAAGCTAATAAAAGAGGTGTTCAATTATTGAAAGGAATTGATGTCACTTCTATGGCTGCAACTATTAATCAACTGACTAACTGTCGCGCTATCGTTAGTTGGGCATATAGTGACGATATTAAAAAAAATGCCATCTCTGATGTTATAAAATTAGATGACAGAATGTTTGTTGTCGCTTCTTTGAGAAATATTAAGGAAAAAGGAATTCCTGATTTTGAAGATGTTAAAGATGTGGTAACTAATGATTATAAAGAAATTAAAAGAGTAGAAAAGATTGAAAAAATGGTTAAGGATGAAGTCGCTAAAGGAGCTTCTCTCGCTACTCTCGCATCTAAATATGGCACTACTGTTTCTGATAGCGTTCAGTTGACCTTTGCCGGTGAAACTTACCAAAATGCAGGTGTCGAAAACGGTGCAATCGGAAAAATATTTACGCTGCCGGCTGACAGAAAATTAGAAGTTGTTAGTGGTAAAAATATGGTTTATGTAGTTTCTATATCTTCTTTCCAAAAAGTAAAACCATCTGAAAAACTTATTACAGAAAAGAGCATTCTTAGAAATATGCTCCTTGGAAGAAATCGTAACGAAATGGTTATTCTTCAAGGATTAAAAGACAATATCGATATCTGGGATAATAGAGGACGCTTCTACACAAACTAATTTTTGGCTCTCCAAAAAATTTATTTCAGCATAAATTAAACTCAATAGAATCAGTTTAGTCTATGCTGAAGTTTTTTTTATTATAATTATTTATCTCAAACATTTAATGAAGCATACTTTTAAATCAATACTGACACTGGCTGTAATCCTTTTTTTTAATTACCAAACAACTCTTTCCCAATCACAACAGCCCCCTTCAAATCATCATACCGGTACTATTATGGGGTCAGTTATTGATGAAAATACAGTAGCTATTCAATATGCTTCGGTTTATATTAAAAAAGCATCAGATTCCGTTACTGTGCAAATGTCAATCACGGATGCTGATGGAAAATTTGTGATAAAAGATATCCCTTTTGGAAATTATTTTATTGAAGTTCAGTATATCGGCTATAGCAAACATCGTTCTACCTCCTTTGAGTTAAACGAAACTCAACCACTGTTCCGAATGTCAAAGTTTAAACTTTTTAATAAATCTACTACTTTACAAACTGTGGAGATTAAGGCTCAAAAAGAGATGCTACAAAGTAACCTTGATAAAAGAGTTTTTAATGTTGAGACAAGTATTATTGCCGATGGTGCTACTGCTGTAGAAGTATTACAGGATATTCCTTCCCTGGATGTGGATTTGGATGGAAATGTTACTTTGAGAGGAAGTGAAAATGTGACAGTGTTAATTGACGGTCGCCCGTCAAATCTCACTTTGGATCAGATACCGGCAGCTCAAATAGAATCCATTGAAGTAATTTCTAATCCCTCTGCCCGCCTTGAGCCCGACGGAATGGCAGGAATAGTAAATGTGGTACTTAAAAAGAAAAAAGAAAGTGGATTTAATGGACTGATGAGCCTCGGTGGAAGTATGACTCTTTTTCAAAATAAACTCTTTTTCGATAACTATAATGCAAATCTTAACCTCAATTATTCCTATAATAAAATTAATATCTTCGTTAATTATAATTACCGAAGTTGGGCACATCATAGTGCAGGCTCTCTTGACCGCTATTCGTGGTTCGGCTCAGATTCTACTCATTTATTACAGAATAATGAACAAGATATGAGCGGTGGATCTCATAACCTTAGAGGAGGTCTTGATTGGTCTATTAATAAGAAAAATACACTAAGCTTCTCTCTTGGCTATAACAGAAATGTTTTTAAAAGTAACAGCTTTACTTATTCAAATAATGCCAATTATATTGACCAACTTGATATTCCTTATCAAACTTATGACCAAAATGGAGTTTCCAAAAGAGTCGGGGATAACATTAGTGCAACTATTTTTTATAAAAAGTTATTCAATACCAAAGGCCGTGAGTTAACTACAGATTTCTATTTTTCACAAATGAACAGCAAATCAACTAATAACTATGTTCAACAATTTTCTGTTCCCGATTCAACATTAGACTACTTACAAGAGACAAATACTAATGAACTTAACCGAAATGGCACTGCTCAAATTGATTTTGTAACCCCTGTAGGAAATGGTGGTCGTATCGAAACCGGCTATAAGTTTTCTTATCGTTCTGTCGGTCAGGATTATTCTCTGTTCGATGGATATGGGGAAGGTTCTTTGCAACAGGACTCCAGTCAGAGCAATAATTTTCTCTTTTCAGAATATATTAACGCAGCTTATTTTATCTATTCCAATACATTTTGGGAAAAATTTAAAGTTCAGTTGGGTTTACGCGCTGAACTTGCTAATACAAGCTCTGATTTAAAATCAGCCGATACAGTTTATTATAATAACTACTTCAATCTGTTCCCTACAGTCCATTTAAGATATGATATTAATGCTCATCATTCCCTCCAACTCAGTTACTCACGCCGTGTAAGCCGTCCCAGAATCAATCAACTGAATCCATTCATTGATATTTCTGATAAATTAAATCTGAGAACCGGAAATCCTAACCTTACACCTGAATTTGTTAACTCGTTCGAATTAGGCTATTTGGGAACTTTTAAGAAGTCTTCTATCAATATTACGGCTTTTTATAGACAAAGAAATGACATTATTACACGCTATACTCAATTGATTGAAAAAATTGTGGATGGTGAAAAATATACCTATACCCTTACCTCTTATCAAAATCTTGACAAAAGTCAGAATTTTGGCTTTGAAGTTGTCTATGGTCAACAAATATGGAAGTTCTGGAAAATTAATTTAAATGGGAACTTTTATAGAGTGATTATCGATAGCGACAGCCTTATTGATGAAAACCTTTCTAGAGACTGGGCATGGGGATTCCGCTTGAATCAAACTTTTACTCTTCCAAAAAATTGGGACATTCAACTTAATTTCAGATATCGTTCGCCTTCTATTACTACCGGTAGTATGGGCTGGGGAAGCGGTGGTATAGGACAAGGACAACGGTCAGGAAGCTATTCCCTTAATTTTGGAGTTAAAAAGTCTTTCTTTAAGAAAAATCTTGTTGTAAGCTTGAATATCAGAGACCTGTTGTATAACCGCTATACTAAAGTCCATACCTATTCTTTTGATGATGAAAGTGGATATGATGCCTGGAGTATCAGAGAACACGATTCATTTCAAGTTACCCTATCCGTGACTTACAAAATTAATAATTACAAGAAAAGACAGGATACTCACCAAAATGGAGAAGAAGAAATAGAAGAGTAATCATACTCTCTCGTTTCCTGTTAAACATTCTTCTTACTGACTTGTTTTAAAATGTTGATATTAATAAAAGTAATCAACATTTTTACTATTTTTGCACCCTGATTATTAAAAATAAATTTGAATAATAATGAACATTGTAAATGAAAGACAAAGTGGTACAGTTCAGGAATTAAGGATTGAGATCACGAGTAATGACTACGCTGAAAAAGTGGAAACTGCTTTGAAAAAACAACGCCAAAAATCACAAGTTCCGGGATTTAGACCAGGGAATGCTCCAATGGGACTGATTAAAAAAATGTATGAGAAAAATATTCTCGCTGATGAAATAAATGATATGATCTCTAAAGCTATTTATGACCATATTAATGATAATAACTTAAAGATATTACTCGAACCGCTTCCGGTGAATGAAAAAACAAAAGCCGATTTTGATAAAAAAGATGATTTTATCTTTACTTTTGAATATGCCCTCCTCCCTGAGTTCAATATGGATTATTCTACATTACCTGCCATAAAGAGTTTTAATATTGTGGCTTCTCAAACTGAGAAAGAGGAGTATTTTAACCAACTGAGAAAACGTCACGGAAATTATATTTCTCCTGAAACTATTGAAGAAGAAGATTATGTTTCTGTGAAATATGACGAAAAAGATGCTTTTTTCTTTGTTAATGAATTAAGCGAAGAGGGGAAAAAGTCTTTCTTAGGAAAAAAAGTTGATGATGAAATCGAAATCTCTCTCAAAACAATGTTTGCTGAGGAGACTTCTTTGCAAAAATTCTTGAAGATAAAGGAACAAGATATTGATAAGAATAATCCTTATTCATACATCCTTAAGATCTCATCCATTGGTAGAGTTACACCCGCTGATTTGAATGATGAATTTTTCAAAAAAGCATTTCCTGACGGTAATGTTAATGATGAAAAAGAACTTGAAAATTATGCGACTACTGAGATTGAAGCCCATTGGAAAGAAGAATCTGACCGTCATTTTATGAATGAAGCTGTAGGCGTTTTACTGGATAATATAGAAATTAGTTTCCCTGACGATTTTATTAAACGCTATATTCTGGCTACCCAAAAAGATATGACTCCCGAAACATTGGAAGAGAAATATCCCGATTATATTAAGTCTTTCAAATGGCAAATGATCGAATCTCAACTTACAAAAGATAACGACATTAAAGTATCCGAAGAAGAAGTTAAGGGATATGTACGCGACTATTTTATTAAAAACTATTTTGCTAACTTTAACACAGAATCCGTTGAGGATCGTTTGAATTCTCTTGTTAATGACGCACTTAAGAACAAAGAAGATGTTAAAAGAATCTACGATACCCTTTTTGATAAGAAAATTGAAGATGTATTAAAGAAAAATTTGAATCTGGAAGTCATTTCCGGAGATTTTAAGGATTTTGTTTCTTTCGTTAGTGGAAAGAATATTAGTGAAGATGACAAAACGAATAGTGGAAAATCTAAAACTGCAAAGTCTGACGAAACAGATTCAAAAAAGACTAAAACAAAGAAAACAAAAGAGACCTTGACTGAGCCTGAAGCTAATTCTACTGATAAAACAACGAAAAAGTCAACCAAAAAGTCAACCAAAAAATCGGAATAATCATGGACCATAATGAGTTTAGAAAATTTGCACTCCAGCATAAGGGAATTAGCACTCTAAAACTGGACAACTTCAGTAGAGTTTGTAATGATTATATTACGCCCTATATTATTGAGGAACGTCCTATGAATATCACTCAATTGGATGTCTTCTCCCGTTTGATGAAAGATCGGATTATCTTTTTAGGGGTCCCAATTTATGACGATGTTGCCAATATAATTCAAGCTCAGTTACTCTTCCTCGAATCTCAGGATTCTGACAGAGATATTCAGATTTATATCAATTCTCCCGGAGGTAGCGTCTATGCCGGATTGGGCATTTATGATACTATGCAGTATCTTAAACCTGATATTTCAACAATCTGTACCGGAATGGCCGCTTCTATGGCAGCGGTTTTACTCTGTGCGGGAGCTAAAGATAAACGTTTTGCCTTACCTCATGCTCGGGTGATGATTCATCAACCTATGGGCGGAACTCAAGGACAAGCTTCTGATATTGAAATTGAAGCCAAAGAAATCCAAAAGTTGAAAAAAGAACTTTTCGAAATTATTTCATTCCATTCAGGTCAATCTTATGATCAGGTATGGAAAGACAGCGACCGTGACTACTGGATGATTGCTCAGGAAGCTAAAGATTATGGAATGATAGATGAAGTTCTTAAACAAGATAAATTAAAAAATGGCGAAAAGTAAACCTATCGATAATATTTGCAGTTTTTGTAATCAAAAAATCCCCTCATCTAAACTCTTAATACACGGAATCAGTGGTTCTATCTGTGAAGATTGCGCCGAAGCTGTTAAGGATATTCTTAAAGAGTATAAATTTAAAGAATCTTCTAAATCTAATACTTTTAATTTTAAGCTTCTTAAACCTAAAGAAATTAAAGAATATCTAGATCAATATGTTATTGGTCAGGATGAAGCTAAAAAAGTGATTTCTGTCGCCGTTTATAACCATTTTAAGCGTATTCTCTTTGCAACTCACAATAACAAAGAGGTAGAAATAGAGAAATCTAATATAATCCTTGTAGGAGAAACAGGTACCGGAAAGACTTTGCTCGCGCGTACTATTGCAAAATTACTGGAGGTCCCTTTCTGCATTGCCGATGCAACTGTCTTTACTGAAGCCGGCTACGTTGGAGAAGATGTAGAAAGTATTCTTACACGTTTGCTGCAAGCTGCCGATTACGATGTGGATAAAGCGGAAAAGGGAATTGTTTTTATCGATGAAATTGACAAAATCGCCCGTAAAGGTGGCGACAACCCTTCTATTACCCGTGATGTCTCCGGTGAAGGAGTGCAACAATCTCTCCTGAAACTTCTGGAAGGTTCCATCGTTAATGTTCCCCCGGAAGGAGGCAGAAAACACCCTGAACAGAAATTTATTCAGGTAAATACCCAAAATATTCTCTTTATCGGTAGCGGCGCTTTTAATAGTATCGACAAAATTATTGCCGAAAGAATGAATACTAATGTGATTGGCTATAATAAGAAAAATCGCCAACTCGATAAAAATAATATGATGAAATATATATCCTCTCAGGATCTCAAAACTTTCGGCCTCATTCCTGAATTGTGCGGAAGATTCCCTGTGATTACCTATATGACTCATCTTGATAAAGAGGCACTTAAACAGATTCTGATGGAGCCTAAAAATGCCCTTATTAAACAGTATATTCAACTCTTTGAACTGGATGGTATTAAACTCGTTTTTGCCGATGAAGCAATTGATTACATTGTTAATAAGGCAGTTGAATTGAAACTCGGAGCCCGTGGTCTTAGGTCTATTATAGAGAAAATTATGACTAATGCAATGTTTGATTTTCCCTCTTCAAAAAAGAAAAATATTACAATTGACATGCTTTACGCTAAAGAACAATTCGAACATTCGATCTTTTCATTTCTGGATAAATAATTATACTATCTTGAAATGTAGTTGCTTTGTTGGCAAAATATTTTTTTAATTACTGAATCGTATGTTTCAAAAAAAAGTGTATTTTTGCACACCAAATAAAAAGAGTATAAATAACATAAAATAAATAGATAAAATGTCACGAGTTTGCCAAATTACAGGAAAAAAAGCAATTGTTGGAAATAATGTTTCTCACTCTAATATCAAAACTAAAAGAAAATTTAATCCAAATTTGCATATTAAAAAATTCTATGTTCCCGAATTGGATGAATGGGTTATCCTTAAGGTATCTGCTCACGGCTTACGTAATATCAACAAAAAAGGGATCTGGAAATGCATCGTTGAATCAAGCGAAAAAGGATATATTAAATAATATTTTTGATGTAGCCTCTATATCTCCTGCTGCACTATTTTGTGTGGCAGTTTTTTTTTAATACAATATTCGGCTTTTTTTTACGTAATTATAGATTGTAATAATTATTTTATACCTTGAATCGTTTTGTCCAGATAATTGTAATTGCATGCTGCTTGACAGTGTTGCCATTGTATGGACAACAATTCGGAACTCTTTTCGGAACCATTGTCGATGAAAAGAATAATCCTGTTGAAAATTTCTTTATTTCTACTAACGAAAAAGAAATTAATACTTTGTCTTCTCATAATGGCTATTATGAATTAAAAATTCCGGCAGGAAAAGATGTCGAGGTCTTTCTTCAGCATATCTCCTACAAAGATACTATTGTCACTGTTCACCTTAGAAATAATGAAAAGGTGAAAATGAATTTTGTTTTACCGCTATCGGGAGAACAGTTGCCAACATTTGATGTGAAAGCTAAATTTGAAGATGGCTACGTACGCATTGACCCCGATCTCTCTTTTAAAATTCCTACTCCCTCCGGTGGTGTTGAATCTCTTATTAAAATGATGCCGGGAACTTTCTCTTCTAATGAATTAAGTAATCAGTATAACGTCAGAGGCGGTAACTATGACGAGAATCTTGTTTATGTGAATGATATTGAGATTTATCGTCCCTTTTTGGTCCGAAGCGGACAACAAGAAGGTCTGAGTTTTGTCAATATGGACCTTACCAGCGGTGTTAAATTTTCTTCGGGAGGTTTTGAACCTAAATATGGCGATAAAATGTCATCTGTGCTGGATGTTGACTATAAAAAACCTAATCACTTTGGTGGCTCAGTATCGGCAAGTTTGCTCGGGGCTACAGCTCATGTGGAAGGAAATGTGAAAAATGTTTTTTCCTATCTTGTGGGTATCCGCTATAAATCCAATGCCTATATTCTGAACTCCCTTGAGACAAAAGGCGATTATAAACCCCGCTTTTTTGATGCCCAAATGCTTTTTGTCTGGAATCCTATCAAGAAATTGGAAATTAGTCTGTTGGGGAACTTTGCTAAAAATAAATATCTATTTACACCGTCAGAACGTGAAACAAAATTCGGTTCTTTTTCAGATATCAAAAGTCTTATAGTCTATTTTGACGGTCAGGAAGTGGATCAATATGAAAATTATTTAGGTGGATTGACTTTCACCTATAAACCGAATTTATCCAATAACTATAAACTCATTATTTCTTCTTATTATGCGAAGGAAAGTGAAACTTATGATATTCAGGGACAATATTGGTTGAGTGATATTGAGCCTGACTTAAGCAGAGACTCTGAAGATATGGCTAATGTTGTCTCAGTGAGAGGAGTTGGGACCTATCTTAATCATGCACGAAATTATATTTCAGCTGTAGTGTCAGCTGCTGACCTGCGCGGTGAACATCGATTGCCAAGGAATGTACTTTCTTGGGGAATTAAGGCACAAAATGAAATTATAAATGACCAAATTAAAGAATGGGCTCTTGTTGACTCTTCAGGTTATACGCTCCCCAATATATACACTACTCCGGGTGAGGAAGTACCTTTGAATGACCCTTCCCGTATTTTGTATTTCGGCGAAAACGGCTACCTTAACGCTAATAATGATCTCAATACTTTCCGCTTTACCGGATTTATTCAAGATACCTGGAGAATCGACGGTGATAGCGCAACCCGCTTTATTCTGAATGGTGGCCTGCGCTTTAATTATTGGACTTTTAATAATGAATTACTCGTCTCTCCACGTGTCAATCTCCTATTTAAGCCGAGATGGAAACAAAATTGGATATTCTTCCTGAAAACAGGTCTCTATTACCAACCTCCTTTTTATCGTGAAATGAGAAATGCTAAGGGAGAACTTAATTCTGATATTAAAGCCCAACGTTCGTATCAGGTGGTCTTGGCATCTGAGTACAATTTTTTGATCTGGAGAAGGCCTTTTAAACTCACAGGAGAGGCTTACTACAAATATATGGACCGCTTGATTTCTTATACTGTGGATAATGTCAAAATTATCTATAGCGGTAAAAATGATGCTGTGGGGTATGCTACCGGTATAGATATGAAGTTGAGCGGAGAATTTATCCCCGGCCTTGAATCTTGGATATCCCTCTCTCTGATGAAAACTCAGGAAGATATCTTGGATGATTACTATTATGATGATGACGGCAATAAAATTGAGCCTGGCTATATTCCAAGACCATCCGACCAAAGTTTTACTATTAACCTCTTTTTTCAGGATAATATTCCTTCTTATCCTCCCGTCAGAGTGCATCTCAATTTTGTTTTTGCCAGTGGTCTTCCCTACGGAGCACCGGGTGCAGAACGCTACAAAATTGTTTATACTGATAAAAATGGGGATAAACAAGTTACCAGAATGCCTTGGTATCGCAGAGTTGATATCGGCTTTTCCTACATGTTCCTGGAACAAAGCCGCGACCGAATGAAACATAAAACTAAATTCTTCCGTGCCATTAAAAATGCAGGGCTCTACTTTGAGGTTTTCAATTTGCTGGGAATTAATAATGTCTCTTCTTATATGTGGGT
>JAEWNB010000210.1 GCA_023392945.1 Bacteroidota bacterium | reverse complement strand
AAGTTATTTGGATGAATATTGTTATAAGTTTAATCGGAGATACTTTGGAGAGAAAAGATTTGACAGACTAATGATAGCTTCGGTAACTTACAAAAATCAGTTTAGGTATAACATTAAGTAATCATTTAAATTTATATCTGAATCCAAAAGAGATGGACATATTTGGATTGTAACTCATATTTTGCGGTAGATCTCCCAAAAATACAGAATCGCTGATATAGGAATATTTTTCAATCATCAATTGATTGATATCATCATACCAATACTTATTTTTAAAAATGTAATCCAGTCCATTTTCATTTTGGGGACTTCCGTTATAATAGTCAGCATTATATTTATTAGCAAAATAGACTCCCCCACTTACCATAAAATCAAAACCTTTATCTATCCGAGAAGAATCATTTAAATATTTGGACCCAGATTGAGCCAATGAGAAAAAGGGGATTAAAAGAAAAAGCAGAAAAAACGCTTTTAAATATCTCATAAAAAAATTTATAAATGAATAGCTTCCCCATAAGCCACAGCTGTAGCCTCCATAATAGCTTCGGATAATGTGGGATGAGGGTGAACAGCATGTAAAACATCACGACCCTTTACCTTATTTTCCCGAGCTATTACCACTCCAGAAATCATTTCCGTAACATTATCTCCGATCAAATGACAGCCGAGCCAATCCCCGGTATTTTTATCAAAAATAACCTTAACCATACCATCGCGAGAACCTGAAGCCATAGCTTTTCCGGAGGCAGTAAAAGGAAATTTTCCAACCAAAATTTCTATATTATTTTCAAGGCAGTACTTCTCAGTCATTCCCACAGAAGCAACTTCGGGAGAGGTATAAGTACAGCCCGGGATATTGGCATAATTAACGGGATGAGGATTCAATCTGGCTATTTTTTCGACACATACAATAGCTTCATGTGAAGCGACATGTGCCAGAGCAGGACCATGAACTAAGTCGCCGATTGCATAAATTCCCTCACAATTTGTCTTATAAAAATCATCGACCACCACTTTCCCTCTTTCAGTAGTCACATTATATTCTTCAAGACCAATTCCTTCTATATTTGCCTGAATACCTACTGCAGAAAGAACAATATCACATTCTACCATTGAAATCTTATCTTTGGAATCTTTAATAGTAACTTTGCAAAGGTCTCCTTCAACGACAACATTTTCAACAGATGAAGATGTCATAACCTTAATTCCTGCTTTACGGAAAGCTCTTTCAAGATGTTTAGAGATTTCCTCATCTTCAACAGGCACTACATTGGGAAGAAATTCCACTAAAGTAACCTGAGTTCCCAAAGTAGAATAAAAGAAAGCAAATTCACTTCCAATAGCCCCTGATCCCATAACCACCATTGATTTGGGAAGTTTAGGAAGAGTCAAAGCCTCTCTATAGCCAATAATTTTTTTCCCATCTTGAGGAACTTGAGGTAAAATTCGTGAACGGGCACCTGTAGCCAAGATGATATGAGGAGCTTCAAAATATTCCAATGTGCCATCATCTTTAGTGACTTCCACTTTATTATTTCTAACAATTTTTCCAAACCCGGAAATAACATCGACCTTATTTTTTTTCAAAAGGAATTGAACTCCCTTGCTCATAGTATCAGCAACCATCCTACTTCTTTTCACCACAGCATCAAAATCGGGGGTCACACTTCCATTTATAGTAATCCCAAAATCGGCAGCATGAGTAGCATATTTATATATTTGGGCAGATTTTAAAAGGGCTTTAGTAGGAATACATCCCCAATTCAAACAAACACCTCCAAGTTCTGCTCGTTCAACAACAGCCACTTTCATATTTAACTGACTAGCACGAATAGCAGCCACATAACCTCCCGGTCCACTGCCAATTACTATCAAATCATAGATCATAATTATTTAATTTAAAAACATTAATATAAATATATAAGAAATATCAGGAATTCAGTTCATTATAACAATGTCTGCAAAGTGGTTGATAACTATCCTTTTCACCCAAAAGCACCTGTTTATCGTTGTTAACAATGCGATTTGAAAACTGAGCAAGTTCACCACAATGGACACAAATTGCATGCACTTTAGAAACGTACTCCGCAATCGCAATAAGATTTGGCATTGATCCGAAAGGATTTCCAAGGTAATCCATATCCAATCCAGCAACGATTACTCTTATTCCTGCATTAGCCAGCTTATTGCATACATCAACAATTCCATCATCAAAAAACTGAGCTTCATCAATTGCCACCACCTCAACGGAATCCATATTGACATAAATAAGAATTTCAGCAGAATTTTGAACCGGTGTGGAAATCATGGAAGTATCGTCATGAGAAACAACTGCTACTTCATCATAACGGATATCAATAGAGGGTTTAAAAAGTTCTATTTGCTGATTAGCAAAACGGGCACGCCTGAGCCTTCGTAAGAGTTCCTCCGTTTTTCCAGAAAACATTGAGCCGCAGATTACTTCAATCCAACCTTTGCTTTTATTTCTATTTGCTTTATTTTCAAGGAACATATTTAATATATTTGGATTAATTATTTTTGTATTTTTGGAGGCAATTTTTGATTAATTTTTGTTGGCAAAGGTAAAAATAAAATAAGTAAAAATCTATGTATAATATCAACAAAATGGATAATCCATTAGAAGAACTCAATAAAATTATTGAAAATCTTCAATTTATAACAAAAAACAATTCTTCTTTTACACAGATAGAAAAAGATATATTCCTGCAGAAATTAAGGGAAGCCTACCTTGCGGTTTTGCATTATGATACTACCGCTGAAATCACTTTCACTTCTGAAACAGTTGTTTCATTTGAAAAAAAAGAGACTATTGAGGAACCTGTTGAGCAACAACCCGAAGAACCCACCAATGTCATTCTTGATTTTGATTCAGAGCAAGTTGTCATCAATGAACCTCTCCCTCAAATTGAAGATATAACAGAAGAATTAACAGATAAAAAAGAAATTTTATTCAAAGAACCAGAGTCCATAATTGAAACAAAACCTATAGAAAAGACAGAAGAAATTTCTTCAGAAAACGATTTTGACAATGATGATATTCTTGAGTTTCTTCCCGATAAAACTAATAAAAATGAAACCATAATAATTGCCAAAGAAGATGAAGAAAATAATTCTTCTGTACCATTTGAACAAGAGACAATAAAAGAAGCTGATATTGAAAAAGTAATGCAACCTTTTGTTGAAGAGGAACCCATTATTGAGACAACTATAAAAACAGAACCTGATTTTAATCTTCCATATAGTTCAAAACAAGAAGCTCCTCAAAAAATTGCTAATAGTTTATTTGATGAAATTCCTGAGAAGGACAATATTTCCCAAAAACGTTCTTTAAATGATATTCTAATTGAACAAAAAAAAGACAACTCACTCAACACCAAATATCAGAATACAAAGATTAGTGATTTGACAAAATCGATATCCATTAATGACAAGTTTTTATTTATTCGAGAATTGTTTAAGAACAGAGGAGAAGAATTCAGTCAGGCAATACAATCATTAAACAACTGCAATAATATTGAAGAAGCTTTTTCCGTTATGGAAAAGATGAAAAAACATTATTTTTGGGATTCAACTTCTCCGGCATATTTAGCTCTTTGCGATTTAGTGAGAAGAAAATTCTAGTTTTCTCTTTTCTCCAAAAATAAATATTTTCACATAACTTAAAAATGCAAAAGAAAAAGCTAATTTCGGAATGTATTACTCGTATGGAAAAAGTAGCGCAAGACTCTCAAAATTTGATGAATGAAGCGCAGCAAATGGCTAATGAATATGGTCCACCCAAAGATCGGTATGATGCATTTCGCACAAAACAGATGCGGCTTGCTGATATCTATTCTAAACAATTTGATATTGCTCAATCCAATATTCGCACGCTTAACATGATAAATCCGGATAAAATTTCAGAATGTGTTGAATTTGGAACTATAGTATGCACCGACAAACAAAAAATGTTTGTCAGTATTAGTCTTGGAAAAATTGATTTTGAAAACGATATCTATTATGCCATATCTGTACAAGTACCTATTTTCAAGGCTATGGAAGGAAAAAAGGAAGGGGATGAGTTTAGTTTTAACGGAATAAAACATAAAATATTAACCATAATATAAAATAAAAATAAATGAAAAAATTATCACTTATTATGCTGATAATATCAGCCTTATTTATTACAAATAGCGTGCTAACCGCTCAGGATATTAATTCTGTATCTGAAGGATACAATTTTACACCTGTCAAAGAGATAAAATATACGCCCGTAAAAAATCAAAACCGCTCAGGGACTTGCTGGAGTTATTCCGGAATTGGATTCCTTGAATGTGAATTACTTAGGATGAATAAAGGAGAATATGACCTTTCAGACATGTGGATTGTTAATAAGGCATATTGTGATAAAGCCGATGTTTATGTAAGAATGCATGGAAATTATAATTTTGGCGGTGGCGGTGCTTTCTTTGATGTTTTCAATATGATAAAAAAGTATGGAATTGTTCCTGAGGAAATATATAGCGGAGCAGGATACGGCGAGGAGCTTCCAGTTCACGGAGAGCTTGATGCTCTTTTAAAAGCATATGTTGACGTAGTAGTAACCAATCCCAATAAAAAACTTTCCACTGCATGGAAAAAAGGATACAATGCCATAGTGGATGCCTATTTGGGGGCAACACCAGAAACTTTCACTTACAAAGGAGTGAACTACACTCCGATAACTTTTGCCAATTCACTTGGCATTAACTTTGATGACTATATAAGCATCACTTCATATACGCATCATCCGTTTTACACAAAATTTGCAGTAGAAATACCTGATAACTGGGCAATGGAAGAATCATATAATCTTCCTTTGGAAGAAATGCTTCAGGTTATGAATTATGCGGTTGACAACGGCTATAGCATTGCATGGGGCAGTGATGTTAGTGATAAAGGGTTTAATTGGAAAAAGGGTATAGCTATTGTTCCTGATAAGGTCTTCAGTTCCTCTGATGGTTCTGATCAGGCAAGATGGGAAAAGTTATCCCAAAATGAAAAAGAGAAAGAATTATACACTTTTGAAAGACCCGGAAAAGAAAAAGTAATAACTCAAGAAATGCGCCAAATTGCTTTTGACAACTATACTACTACTGATGACCACGGGATGGTTATTGTTGGTAAAGCAGTTGACCAAATTGGGAATCCCTATTTTATTGTAAAAAACTCCTGGGGGCTGGGTTCAAGCAATCCATACAATGGACTATTTTATGCTTCAGAATCATTTGTAAAAATGCAAACTATCAATATTATTGTTCATAAAAATGCCATTCCAAAAGAAATTCTAAAGAAGCTTGAAATAAAATAATCTGCTAAATAACTTAATAACAATTTATTATGAATGAAAAATTATTAGAGCGTTTCTCAAAATACCTCTCTTTTGCTACCACCTCAGATGACAATTCCAATACCTATCCAAGCACACCCGGGCAATTAGTATTTGGTGAATATTTAGTTGAAGAGTTGACAAGAATCGGGATGACGGAAGTAGAAAAAGACTCTTTTGGTTATGTTACAGCAACATTACATTCAAATTGCGAAGATAAATTGCCTGTCATCGGATTTATTGCACATTTTGACACCGCTCCGGATATGCCCGGCATTAAAGAACCTAAAATTTTGGAAAATTATGACGGAAAGGACATTATGTTGGATGCTGATACAAATACAGCACTAACTTTAGCTGATTTTCCTGAATTAAAAGATTATCAAGGACAGACGCTATTGGTCACTGACGGAAAAAGTCTTTTAGGGGCAGATGACAAAGCCGGTATTGCAGAGATTATTTCTGCAATGGAATATTTAATTCATCATCCAGAGATAAAGCATGGGAAATTAAGAGTTGCCTTCACTCCTGATGAAGAGATTGGAAAAGGAGTAGTACATTTTGATGTTTCTAAATTTGGTTGTGATTTCGCTTATACCATGGATGGAGGAGCAATCGGTGAACTTGAATATGAAAATTTCAACGCTGCCGGAGCAGCCATCAAAATCCAGGGGAGAAATATTCATCCCGGATATGCCAAAAACAAGATGGTTAACTCTCAGCTTATCGCTATGGAATTCAACTCCATGTTGCCGGATTTTCAAAGACCTCAGTATACCCAGGATTACGAGGGATTTTTCCTATTAACCAAAATGGAAGGTTCCGTTGAAAACAGTAACTTACAATATATTATCAGAGATCATGACAAGGTTAAATTTGAACAAAAGAAGAATCTTATCATGCAAATTACTGATTTTCTAAATCTTAAATATGGAAACCGGATAACATGTGAAATCAAGGATCAATATTTCAACATGAAAGAGAAAGTTGAACCTGTATTTTTTGTTGTCACTCGTGCCATTAAAGCTATGGAAAAAGCAGGTATTGAAGCAAAGGTTATGCCCATTCGCGGAGGCACCGATGGAGCAAATTTATCTTTCAAGGGTCTCCCTTGCCCCAATATTTTTGCCGGTGGACATAATTTTCACGGGAAGTATGAATACATTCCTTTGGAGTCTATGGTAAAAGCAGTAGAAGTAATTATCAATATTGCCGAAAAGCAATAACAGGTATTTTTATATTTTCCGAATAACAACATAAATTTCAATTCCTTCCGAAATTTCAAATTTTGTTTTGGAAGGATCTGAAATTATTTGAGAGATGCTGAAATCCGTACATAATGTCTCGGTTTTGATAAAATTCTCGAATAATTTGAAAGATGCATCCAGTTCAGGATGGCTTTCAATTTCAATAAAAATATTGTCAACTACATCAAGTCGGGAATCTTTTCGGTAGTTTTGAATTCTATTAACCAGTTCACGGGCATACCCTTCCATTTTCAACTCATCCGTAATGGTAATATCCAAAGCAACCGTAAGGGCTCCTTGATTTGAGACCACCCAACCCGGAATATCTTCAGCAAATATTTCAACATCACTTAACAAAATCTCAACGGGTTCCCCTTCAATCACAAAATCAATTGTTCCCTCTTTTTCGAGTCGGGCAATATCTTTTTGAGAAAATCCGGTAATCTGAAGTGCAATAGCTTTCATGATTTTGCCATATTTAGGTCCTAATTTCTTAAAATCAGGTTTTATGGATTTTATCAAAATACCTTCACTGTCTTCAACAAAATCAATTTGTTTAACATTGATTTCATGCAGAATGAGATGTTGAACTTTTTCAATTTGCTTTTTAAAATTGACATTCAGCACCGGAATCATAATTTTGGACAATGGCTGACGAACTCTAATATTAGATTTTTTTCTCAAGGAGAGCGCCATTGAAGAAATTTGCTGAGCCAACTGCATTCTTTCCTCTAATGATTTGTCTATAAAATCTTCATTAACAAAAGGAAAAGAAGAGAGATGAATAGATTCAGCACTTTCACGTTGAGTAATTGTGTTCAAATCCATAAATAGTTTATCCATAAAGAAAGGAGCAATCGGAGAAGCAAGTTTAGCGATAGTTACCATGCAATTATAAAGAGTCTGGTAAGCAGAAATCTTATCTTCAGAATAGTCGCCTTTCCAGAATCTTCTGCGGGAAAGACGGACATACCAGTTACTCAGATATTCATCCACAAATTGTTGTATTTCACGACCGGCTTTAGTAGGTTCAAAATCAGCATAATAGCTATCACAATTTTTAACAAGAGTATTCAATTCAGACAAAATCCAACGGTCAATTTCCGGGCGTTGTTGGTAAGCTATATCGGGTTCTTTATAAGAAAAGCCGTCAATATTGGCATAAAGGGCAAAAAAGTTATAAGTATTATATAGTGTTCCGAAAAATTTTCGTTGAACTTCAGCAATTCCATCCGTATCAAATTTAAGATTATCCCATGGTTGAGAGTTCGTCATCATATACCATCTGGTTGCATCAGGACCATATTTTTCAATAGTGTCGAAGGGGTCAACAGCATTGCCCAATCTTTTAGACATTTTATTACCATTTTTATCCAAGACCAATCCATTGGAAACCACTGTTTTAAATGCGACAGAATTGGAGATCATTGAAGCAATAGCATGTAAAGTAAAGAACCACCCTCTTGTTTGGTCAACTCCTTCTGCGATAAAATCTGCAGGAAAATTCTTATCAAAGATCTCTTTATTTTCAAAAGGATAATGCCATTGACAATAGGGCATAGCACCGGAGTCGAACCAAACGTCAATAAGGTCAAGTTCTCTTGTCATTTTTTGACCTGAAGGAGAGACCAGAAAGATATCATCCACATAAGGGCGGTGAAGATCAATTTTCTGATAATTTTCTTTACTGAAATCATTTGGAACAAAATCCTTATATGGATTATCTTTCATAAAGCCGGCTAAGACAGCTTTATCTATTTCATTTTTAAGCTGTTCAACAGAACCAATACAAATTTGCTCTTTTTTATCTTCGGTCATCCAGATAGGAAGCGGAACACCCCAAAAGCGTGAGCGAGATAAATTCCAGTCAACCAAATTTTCCAGCCAGTTGCCAAAACGCCCTGTTCCGGTTGCTTGTGGCTTCCAGTTGATTGTCTTATTCAGTTCAATCATTCTTTCTTTAACGCTGGTAGTTTTAACGAACCAGGAATCAAGCGGATAATACAAGATTGGTTTATCTGTCCTCCAGCAATGAGGATAGTTATGAATATACTTTTCAACCTTGAAAGCGCGGTTTTGTTTTTTAAGCCATAAACATAAGAAAACATCCAAAGTATCTTCAAATTGCGATTCTCCTTTTTCGTAGTCCGGCTTAACATATCTTCCTTCAACTTCTTTATACAAATCGACCTTAACATTTTTTTCAACAAAATCGGGATCAAGTTCCTCAATTTTATAAAATTTTCCTGTTTTATCGACCAAAGGTTGACGATTATCGGCGTTGTCAATCACAACAAGGGGAGGCACCCCTGCATCCTGAGCAACTCTCTTGTCGTCGGCACCGAAAGTAGGAGCAATATGCACAATTCCGGTTCCATCTTCAGTAGTTACATAATCGCCCGCAATAACCCTAAAAGCACCTTCTCCGGGATTAATATATGGAATCAATTGTTCATATTCAATTCCAATCAAATTTTTCCCTTTAGTTCGGGCAATAATTTTAAATGGCACATTTTTATCTCCCGGTTTATAATCCTCAAAGGATAGTTCCCGATTTTTTTCCGGGAAATAAGTATTAACCAGATTTTCAGCAAGAATCACAGAAATAGGATTTCCGGAATAAGGATTAAAAGTCTTTACCAATACATAGTCAATTTTGGGATTAACCGCCAGAGCCGTATTGGAAGGCAAAGTCCAGGGTGTTGTTGTCCAAGCCAGCAAAAATAGATTATCCGGAATTGGGGCACCATCTTCAAAACCCCAGGGACATTTTTTTATTTTTTGGTCAGTTTTTACTTTAAATTGACCAATAACAGTAGTATCCTTTACATCCTTATAACAACCCGGGAGGTTCAATTCATGAGAGCTAAGGCCTGTCCCTGCTGCCGGAGAGTATGGTTGAATGGTATAACCTTTATAAAGATAATTTTTCTTATAAAGTTCAGACAAAAGATACCAGACAGATTCAATATATTTATTATCAAATGTAATATAAGGATTGTCGAGGTCCACCCAATAGCCCATTTTTTTTGTAATATCATCCCATTTATCCTTAAACCTCATCACTTCCACACGGCAAGCCTTATTATAATCATCCACACTAATAGTTTTTCCGATATCTTCCTTTGAAATACCGAGTTTACTTTCGACACCGAGTTCAATCGGAAGTCCGTGTGTATCCCAGCCTGCTTTACGTGCAACATACTTTCCCTTCAAAGTCTGATAGCGACAAAAAAGATCCTTAATAGTTCTCGCCATAACATGATGAATGCCGGGAATTCCATTTGCCGAAGGAGGTCCTTCAAAAAAGACAAACTGTTCATTGCCTTCTCGAGATTTCAGACTTTTATTGAAAATGTCATTTTCTTCCCAATAATCTTTAACATCTTTTCCTATTTTGGAAAGATTAAGTTCTTTATATTCAGTATATTTCTTCATTATTTTTATTTAGCAAATGAATTTACAAAGATAAAAAAAAATAGAAATCCTTTCATCTTGTTGATTTTCATTCAATATCCTCATTCATTATTGATCTAGTTGTTGTATAATTTTAAAAAATCATGTAATTTTGCCCCTTAAAAAAGAGCATCATGACAGCAATCACTCAAACAGACTTTATTTTTCCCGGACAGAAGAGTCTTTATCACGGCAAAGTACGTGATGTATATAATATTAACGATGAAAAACTGGTGATGGTAGTGACCGACCGTATTTCTGCATTTGATGTTGTTCTTCCCAAAGGAATTCCATATAAAGGGCAGATTCTTAATCAGATTGCATCCAAATTTCTGGATGCAACTCAGGATATTTGTCCCAACTGGAAGCTGGCATCTCCTGATCCAATGGTAACAGTTGGCGTTGCCTGTACAGGTTTTCCTGTTGAGATGATTGTAAGGGGTTATTTATGTGGAAGTGCATGGCGAACCTACAAAAGCGGAGTACGTGAAATCTGCGGAATAAAATTACCGGACGGACTTTCTGAAAATCAGCAATTTCCGGAACCCATCATCACTCCTACTACCAAAGCTGAGCAAGGTTTGCACGATGAAGATATTTCAAAAGAACAGATTCTGGAAAAAGGACTTGTTTCAGCAGAAGATTACGCGTTGCTGGAAAAATATACGTTGGCTTTATTTAAAAGAGGATCTGAAATAGCTGCTGAGCGGGGACTTATTTTAGTCGACACCAAATATGAATTCGGAAAAAAGGGAGAGAAAATTTATCTTATTGACGAAATTCACACGCCGGATTCCTCACGTTATTTTTATGCTGACGGTTATATGGATAGATTTCTAAAAGGGGAACCTCAGAAACAACTTTCTAAAGAATTTGTAAGAGAATGGTTGATGGATAATAATTTTCAGGGAAAACCGGGACAACAGATTCCTGAAATGACAGAGGAAATTGTAGAAAGCATCACCAATCGATATATTGAGCTTTTTGAAAATATAACAGGAGAAAAGTTTGTCAAGTATGACCAGTCAAATATTGAACAGCGTATTGAAAAAAATGTTCTTAGTTTTCTGATGACCAAATAAGCTGACAATTTGTCGAATTTTCAAAATTTTCTCACCACAGAAGTAAAATAAATAAACATAATGGATTTTAAAAGTTTTGTAAGAAAGGCTCTTGTTTTTTTACATCTTGATCTTACAAAAAATCTCAAATACGACAGGCTGACACTATCTATCATGAAAGAAGTTATTTCAGATAACTCCAATTGCATGGATGTGGGTTGTCATAAGGGAGAAATACTCGACGTTATTTTATCCTTATCAAAAAATGGTCAACATTTTGGATTTGAACCAATTCCCATATTATATAAACTGTTAAAACAAAAATACGAACATAAGGCTCAAATTTATCCTTATGCACTTTCAGATATAAACGGAAAAACCTCTTTTAATTGGGTAAAAAATGCTTCTGCATACAGCGGTATTAAGAAAAGAAAATACGAAGTAAAAAATCCGTCAATTGAAGAAATAGAGATTGAAGTAAGAACTGCCGATAACATCATTCCGGAAGGCATCAAGATAGATTTTATAAAAATAGATGTGGAAGGGGGAGAATTTGGAGTACTTAAAGGTGCTGAAAGAATCCTGAAAGAATCGCATCCTTATGTAATTTTTGAATGCGGTATTGGAGCTAGTGATTATTATGGCACCGATCCGAAAGCATTATATCAATATATCACAAAGAATGTCGGACTTTGTCTGTCAACACTATCATCATTCGTTCATAAAAGAAGAGCATTGACTCAAGAGGAATTTGAACTTCATTATAATTCGAACAAAGAATATTATTTTATAGCCTATCCGAAAGAGAATGGATGAACATAACTACATAGCGCTTTTTCGGCAATATTTACTTTTGGAAAAATCACTTTCATCCAAAACCGTCGAGGCGTATATTCATGACATCAGCAAATTTCAGCAATATTTAGGATCTGGGAAAAGATTAGAACGTGCAAAATTCAGTGATTTACAATCTTTCATGATTTTTTTGTATGATCATAAAATTGGATCCCGATCACAGGCAAGGATTATTTCGGGAATTAAAGCATTTTATCATTATCTTATTTTCGAGGATATTATTAAAGCAGACCCCACTGAATTGTTAGAATCACCAAAAATAGGGAGACATCTTCCAACAGTATTATCCATTCCTGAAGTTGAATCGATTATCAATGCCATAGATCTAAGTTTACCGGAGGGGCATCGCAATAAGGCAATAATAGAAATTATGTACGGGTGTGGTCTTAGGGTAAGCGAAGTATTGAATTTAAGATTATCACAATTATATTTCAGAGATGATTTCATCAGAGTTATTGGGAAGGGAAATAAAGAGAGAATCATACCAATAGGCAATACTGCTCAAAAGGCAGTAAATTTATATTTGGAGGGCTCTCGAAAAACCTTACAAATTAAAAAGGGTTTTGAAGATTATCTATTCTTAAACAGGAGGGGAAAAAAGCTCACCCGAGAGATGATATTTATCATAGTAAAAGAATTGGCGGAAAAAGCCGGCATCACAAAAGCCATCAGTCCCCATACATTTCGTCATTCCTTTGCCACCCATTTGATTGACGGTGGTGCGGATTTAAGGGCGGTTCAGGAGATGCTTGGACATGAAAGCATTACCACAACAGAAATTTATACTCATTTAGATAGGGAATACATTAAAAGTACCCTTGCCTTGCATCATCCAAGATTTTAAATGCAATCAAATAACGATTAAATTATTTAATAATATTTTATAAATAATATATTGTTTAATATATTATTAACTTAAGAATTAACATTACATCGATTATTATTGAGAGCACCCTAACATCTCTGCGTAAGAGATTGTAGGGGAAACCCCGCAAATGCGCAGCCGGCAAAGCGAAATGAAGCCCCAACGCACAAAAGAAATACAAAAGATTCTACACTTAAATATGATAGTGTTAATCAGAAAGTTACAAAGAAAAAATTCAAAAAAAATGGAATATAAAAAAAACAATTTGATATTCAAATAGTTATAAAAATTTGAAAATTTAATGTTATAAAAAGAAAAAATTACATTATCTTTGCAAAAACGAAATTATAAAATTTGCTTATTATATATGAGATTACCTTTACTATTGCATATATGTAGTTAATATCATCTTCCTTTATTATAATTGGATAAAGCTTTTTTTATAATTTTGATATACAATAAAAACACCTCAGAATATGAAAAAAGTTTTTATCATTTTAGCAGCAATAGCAATAAATATTGTCTCATTGCATGGTCAGAAAATCGTTACTATTGGTAATGAGATGACAAATACGGTTGAATATCCATTTACTACTTACTATGAAGATGGGCGAACTCAGATTCTTTATACATCTGATGAAATATCAATGCCCGGATTAATTGAAGAAATCGGATTCAATGTCAGCGAAAATAATTCCTACACCATGAATGGATTTACTATTAAGATGGGACTAACCACAAATAGTACGCTTACTTCTATATACACTAATGCTACTGAAGTAGTATATCAGGGTGAATATTCTGTAACTGCTACAGGATGGCAAATGATTCAGTTACAAACTCCGTTTTATTATGATGGGAGTTCCAATCTAATCATAGAAATATGTTATGATAACGAAGGTTGGGATTATTATAGTTTGGTATATGCCAGCTCTATTAGTAATATGACAATGACTGATTATGATGATGACAATAACGGTTGTTCCATGACTTCTCTTTATCAGGAAAGTTACAGACCAAATCTCAGATTATTGATGGATACCTCAATGTGTCCGAGACCCTATTATTTGTCAACAACCGACAATTCAACGGGAACCAGTGTTGATTTATCATGGATTTCCCCATATTCGGCAACTGCATGGGAATTAAAATATAATTTCGGTGATTTTGATCCTGATTTATCAGGAAACTCCATTTTTGTCACTAATACCAATTACACATTATTAGGATTATCATCTAACACATCCTATACAGTTTATGTAAGAGGAATTTGTGGTACAACTGACACCAGTCAATGGTCAAGAAAATGTTCCTTCGTCACCTGTCAAATACCTGACAGTGTTCCCTATTATTGTGGATTTGAGAATAATATTGACAATCATAACTGGACATTATTAAACAACGATTTATACTCAAACAACTGGATAATTGGGGCAGCCACACAAAATGGAGGCAATAATGCTTTATATGTATCAGATGACAGGGGAGTTACAAATCATTACTCTCAAAACAGTTGTTTAATATGGGCCTACCGAGATATTTATTTCACCCCGGCGGACGGATATGAAATAAGTTTTGACTGGAAATCTTACGGAGAATACAACGACTACCTTTATTTTTTTATTTATGAAAAGCAAGATGTTGAATCATCTTATAATTCAGTAGATCCATATGATCTTCCTGGTTTCAATAATCAGTTATATAACAATCGTGAATGGCAAACATTTACAGGAACATTAGATGGTTCTTATTCCGGAACAACCAAAAGAATATACTTTTTATGGTCAAACAATGATCTTAATTCCCTTCAGCCACCTGCAGCCATTGACAACATTTCGGTAACCCCTTTAAGTTGTGGAATTCCTTTTAATTTACATGCAGAGAACATAACCGAACAAAGCGCAGATATTTTTTGGACAACAACAGACACTACAGACTTACAATTTCAGATAGTTTATGGGTTAAGTGGATTTGAGCCTGATAGTGGGGGTACTTATATTACTGTTTCGACAAATGAAGCTCAATTAACAAATTTGGCTTCATTAAGCGATTATGATGTATATGTTAGGAGAATATGTTCAATTAGCGACACCAGTCAATGGAGCCTTGTGCATTCTTTTACAACATTGTGTGATGCTATTACAGATTTCCCTTTTACTGAATCATTTGAGCAAAGCACATACTTTAATTATTGTTGGAAAATAATAAACAACAATTTTGACCAAGACACTTGGGAAATCAGATCAGGGTCCAGTCATTCCGGGAATTATAATATTTCCATTTACACAGATTACAATAGTGGGTATAATGACGACTATTTAATTACTCCTAAAATTACTCTTTCAGGGAATCAGTTTATGCAATTTTATAAAAAAGTAAGATCATCAGGGGAGCCAAATGATTACATTGTTTTATTATCCACCACCGGAAATAATCCGGAAGATTTTAATACGGTTTTGTTCAGTGAAACTGCTTCTAACACCACTTACGAAGAAGTAGAAATTGATTTAAGATCATATAGTGGAAATGTATATATTGCCTTTCGTATTCCGCCGGGGGGGGCAGACGGATGGTATTTGTATTTAGATGACGTTACCATAGATAGCTATCCTTCCTGTTTGAAGCCCACCAATCTAACAGCCGACTTTGTAACAACAAATCAGGCGTATTTAGGATGGACTCCATCCGGAACTGATACTATTTGGCAAATACGTTGGGGACTCAGTAATGAAAATCCGGCAAATATGACTCTAACATCTCCTATTACTTCTAATGAACTATACTTGCTTCATGGATTAAATTCGGCTTCAGAATATAAATTTTATGTGCGTGCTATATGTGGCGAAGCAGATACAAGTGATTGGTCAGATCCTATTACTTTTATAACCGCTTGTGATGAATTTGCCCCCATTCCATACCAAGAAAATTTTGATTACTCAGGGAATTATGTTACTTTCCCCTATTGCTGGACAAAATATTACAGTGGAACAACCTCAACCTATCCTTACATTTTATACAACAATTATTATTACAGTGGTAATGCTGCTTTATATTTTTATTCAAGTTCATCCTATTATACCATAGCTTCTACACCAAAATTTTCAACACCCCTAGACAGTTTACTCCTTACTTTCCAAATGTATAAAACTGGCAGCAGCAATGACATTCAGGTTGGGGTAATGAGTAATCCCACAAATCCTGCTACATTTGAATTGTTAGGAACAATCTCTCCAACATATACCTATAATTGGCAGCTTTTTGAATTTTATTTGGACAGATACAATTTTTCAGAAAATGCCCATTACATTGCTTTCAAGTCAGACAGAATTATATACGGACAAAGCAACAGCGCTTACATTGACAATGTTAAAGTCACCTATTTGCCCACTTGTTACATTCCAACAAATTTGCGAGTAAATATTTTGGCCCACGACAGCGCCTATGTTTTATGGGATGCAGTAAATTTAAGCAATCAATGGACTCTTGAGTACAAATTAATCGGAGATGTTTCTTGGACAACAATTTCCGGTATTGACACAAATTATTATCTACTTACCAATTTAATTCCGGGAAATAATTACCTATACAGATTAAAAAGTATTTGTGGTGAAGGTGATGAAACTGATTGGACAGCAAATTCTAATTTTTATGTACCATTAAACTCTACAGACTTTACCTATTTCAGTGTACACGGGCAAATAAATCCTGCAGTAATCGACTACCAAAATCACACTATTTCTGTTGATGTATATAATGGATACCTCACAAACAACATGACACCCACTTTTTCATTATCACCGGGAGCATTTGCAGTTACTGCTGATTCAACATTGCAGGAAAGTGGTGTCACTTCCAATAGTTTTCTTACTCCATTTACCTACTATGTTGTTGCCGAAAACGATGTAACCTTTCAAGAATGGATAGTAACGATAACCGAAAGCGAAGACACAGTATGCTTGCCTCCGAATGATTTATACTATTCTATGCACAATCCTAACTGGTATAATATTCATTTATTTTGGGGACATCCAATAGGATTTGATCAGACGGAAAATGTGAATGATATTGCATCTTATAATATTTACCGAGATGGAGTATATATTGGAAGTGTGGGAAATCATGTAACCGATCACACTGATTCTGTTTCAGGACCCGGGACATATCTCTATGAAGTATCCACCAATTGGGTTAACGGTTGTGAATCTGAAAGAATAGCAACAAGTGTTACCATGGCAGAATTTCCCTGTGACCAATATTGTAATCTAATATTTAAGAAGTATGATTCTGCAGGAGATGGTTGGAATGGGGCTTACATCGAAATATCTGTCGATGGATGGCCAAGTACTTATGTTTCTTTGGAAAATGGAGCATACGAAATTGACACCGTACAAGTATGTTTGGCAGAGTTAGATTTCATTTGGAATTGGGGTGGTTGGGGAAGTGAATGTGCCTTTGAAATATATGATATGGGGAATAACTTGATATATAATCAAATGGGAGCTCCTAGTAATCAGATATTTTTAACTTACAATAACACCTGTGTAACCTGCTCAAAACCTTTAAATTTGTTAGCAAGCAATATTACCTCAACTTCAGTAGATGTTTCGTGGAATGCTGGTGGGTCAGAAACTAACTGGATCTTAGAATATAAAAGTGAAAGTGACCTATCATGGACAAGTGTCAATGTTCAGACAAATCCATTTTATCAAATCACCAATCTTCAAGGAAACACTAACTATATGGTCAGAGTAAAAGCCAATTGTAGCGAAAGCTCCCAAAGTACTTTTACTGATATAGTGGAGTTTTTATCTCTGAACTGTTCTGCCAGTGACCAGTGTGATTTGTATTTTTACTTAGGAGGAAGGGAGAATAATTCATGGAATATTGGAGGTTGTTCTCTTTCAGTTTATGTTGATCATATTTTGGCATCAACCTATACCTTACCAATAGGGGTATTTAGTAATAGTTATAATTTAAGAGTATGTGACAGTTCTTACATTGAACTTGTATGGAACGGCTATAGTTATTATGATCAGGCATGTTTCTTTGGGGTATATGACAACTCCGGAAATGAGATTTGTTTTGTAAATAATACCAATAACATTTCTGGAAACTTTTATTCTTTTACTTTTAGATGTACCGATTGTCCAAGACCTTTTGAATTAGCAGCTGAAGACATAACTTCAAGCAGTGCAAATCTATCATGGATTTATGCAGGAGCCACTAACAATTTTGAAATTGCAGTTGGCTCTCCTGGATTCAATCCTGATCTTACTACTCCCATTGCAACAACAAGCAACCCATATCATGTAACCGGATTATCTCCTGCTACAGAATATGAATTCATCGTAAGAGCTGTATGTGGGGATAACAATAAAAGTATATGGTCTAGATATCAGAACTTTACCACCCGTCAAATTCCTGCCACAGTACCTTATGTATATGGATTTGAAGATGCAGCAGAAAATATGAACTGGCAATTCTTCAATAACATAAATCCAAATTATCCCAATAACTGGTTTATTGGATATGGGACACACAATGGTGGTGAAAAATCACTATATATTTCATCTAATGAAGGTGAATCCAATGTATTTTCAGAAGAGGCTCCCTGCATTGTATGGGCATATCGTGATATCTATTTTACCCCTTCATCCCAATACATGGTAAGCTTTGACTGGAAGTGTAAGGGTAGTGGAAATGATTTTGCCAATGTATATATTGCTGACCCCATTGATATGGAAGCATATACAAATAATTGGGGATTGGCTACTCCGGCAGGGGCTTTTGTCTTGCTCAACGATTTATATGAGAGTGACGGATGGGTAAACTTTAGAACGACTCTTGACGCTTCTTTTTCCGGGACAACAAAGCGCATTTATTTTGTATGGATAAATGACGATTATGATCAAAATAGTTCTCAGCCTCCGATCGCCATTGATAATTTCAGAATTTCAAATTGTGTATATCCGGAGAATTTGACTGTTAATAACATAACTCCAACTTCTGCTCAGTTAAGCTGGACGGGGTTTGCTGAGAATTACCGAATTGAATTAATAAACTTTTCTACAGGAGATACAAGTTATATAAATTCAGTTGGAAATACATATAATTTAAATGATTTAACAGTTTATAACGGATACATGTGGCGTGTACAATCTTTATGTGGCGGACCTGACACCTCTGAATATTCCGAATACAATATTTTTTATGCATGTCCGGCCTTTGCTTCCGAAAGGAGAATTTGGTACGTAAGTCAACAAAATGGTCTTGCCGAAAATTACGGAACTGATGTTAACCATCCTGCTGACGATGTAACAGATGTTCTTACTTGCCCTTGTTTACAAAACGGTGATACTGTTCTAGTTGCAACAGGAAACTATATACCTTCTTATCTTATGGAGGTGTATGTAGAAAGAAGCAAAACCTTTTATATTGATAAAAATATAGTAATGATTGGAGGATATAGTAATGATTTCCTGACAAGAGACAGGAATTTATACCCAACCATTTTAAATGGCGATATCGGAGTTTCAGGTACTAAAACCGATAATTCTTATAATGTAGTATTTTTTAACTCCAACAGTACATCAGAATCATTATTAAAGGGATTTACTATAAGAAACGGATATGCTAACGATTTATATTATGGTGGAGGTGGTGTTTATTATGGCAATCTGGAAGAGTGTATTATTGACAGCAACTATGCTTCAAACTACGGGGGAGGAACTTATTATACTAATTTAACGGACTGTATTTTACAAAACAATACTGTTGAAGAATACGGAGGTGGATCGTATTACGGAGTATCAGATAATTGCAGATATATTAACAATTCAAGTAATTACTATGGCGGAGCCAAATATGGTGGGACAAGCAATTACTGTGAATTTATTGATAATCATTCTAATTCAGAAGGAGGTGCCGTTAGCAATGGAATATTACATCATTGCACTCTAATCGGGAATAGTTCCTATTACGGAGGCGGAACTTCTGGTGGTGACTCCTACCATTGTAAATTTAATCAAAATAGTGCTAATTATGGTGGTGGTAGTTATTATTCAGATCTCTATAATTGTCTGGTTACAGAGAATTCTGCACAATATGGAGGCGGAAAATACAGTAGTGGTGCTTACAATTGCACTTTTGTAAAAAACAATGCTACTAATAGTGGTGGTGGAAATGCATATGGAAATAATTATAATTGCATTTTTTGGGGCAACACCTCCTCGGTTGATGGTCCTCAGTATTATAATGGATCTTATGAATACTGTGCTTTTCAAGGAATTGTTCCATCAGGGACCGGAAATATTTCATTATCATTATCTAATTTTGGAAATGAAGAGGGAGAATACTATGTTCGTTTTGAAGATCCTGACAATGGAGATTATCATTTACAGTATGGTTCCGATTGTATGAATATTGGAAATAACTATTATGCAAACAATTATGGAATAACAACTGACTTTGACAGTAACAACCGTATTTTTGAAAACATTATTGATTTGGGGGTTTACGAAATGACGTTTTCTCTAACCTGCTTGCCCGTAAGAGATCTGAGAGTAACTTATGTGGATACTAACAATGCAAGTGTAGCTTGGTCAGGAGAGGGTAATCATTCTTACTTCAGAATTCGTTTGAAAGAAAACAATACAAGTACTTATCTTGTAAATGAGATTGTCTATGATACAACTTATACCTTTACGGCATTAGATAAATTTAAATTATATGACTGGAGTGTGAAAGCCTATTGTTCAGCAAACGATAGCAGTCTTTTTATTTCAGGAGAAACTTTTAGGGCATGTCCGGCTTTTGACGATTATAATCACAGAATTTGGTATGTAAGTAGAAATACCGGTGTTGAGGGGAGTCTTGGAAATCAAATCAGTACACCTGCAAAAGATATTTCTGATGTTTTGAGCTGTCCTTGTTTACAAGAAAATGACACTATTTTGGTGGCTAACGGGGAATATTTTCCTTCAATTCAAAAGAATTCAGGCATTGCCAGGAGTGAAACTTTTTATATTGATAAAAGCATAAAAATTATAGGAGGTTACAACAATGATTTTCTGATAAGAGATATCGGATTATATCCCACCATTCTTAATGGAGATATTGGGACACACGGGGTCAAAACTGATAATGCTTTTCATGTTGTATTTGTAAATAATAATTATGCTCCAAAAGCCTTGTTAAAAGGATTTACAATTAAAAACGGATATGCGAACGGCAACAATGAAAATACTTACGGAGGGGGTATTTATTACGGAAATCTTGAAGAATGTATTTTGGACAGCAATTTTGCCATTAATTATGGAGGAGGCTCATATTACTCCAACATGATAAATTGTACCATTATGCACAATATTGCACAAAGTTATGGAGGAGGCTCATACAATGGAAATCATAATCATTGTGATTTTATTGGGAATACAGGATACTATGGAGGTGGTTTATATGAAGGTAACGCTCATTATTGTCAATTTATAGAAAACAGATCGGATTATGTGGGAGGAGGTAGTTATAACTCTACTCTTTACAACTGTTTACTCAATCGTAATTATGCAAATTATGGAGGTGGTCTTTATTCCGGAATAGCCTATAATTCTACTTTTGTAAATAATCATGCCTCAACTCAAGGTGGAGGATGTTCTTACGGTACAATATATAATTCTATTCTTTGGGGAAATACTTCAGACAACACAAATAGTCAACATTATAATGGATATATATATTATTGCGCTATTGAAGGAACAATACCTTCTGGCACAGGAAATCTTCAATTATCAAAACATAATTTTGGAAACGATGAAACTATAAAATACCCTCGCTTTGAAGATCCGGAAAATGGTGATTATCATTTGCAATATGGTTCAGACTGTATGGACAAAGGGTATAATTATTATGTTACAAATAATAACATAACCACAGATCTTGACGGGAACGAGCGTATTTTTAATTACTTTGTAGACCTTGGTGCTTATGAAATGACCTATTCTCTTTCTTGTATTCCACCACATAATCTTCATTTGATTAACATTGACACCAATTTTGCTACTGTTGCCTGGGCAGGAGAGAATAATCATCAATATTACAGAGTCAGACTTAAAGAAAGTGGAACTGAGGATTATCTTTTCAATGAAATTGTAAATAATGACACTATTACTTTTACCGGACTAGAAAAATTCAAAAGATATGATTGGAGTGTAAGAGGATTTTGTTCAAATAACGACAGCAGCTTATTTGTATCCGGAGAATCATTTATGGCTTGTCCAAGTTTTGATGATTTTAACCAACGTATTTGGTATGTCAATCAGAGCAGAGGTGTTGATGGGAACTATGGCACGATGCTGAGTGCCCCCGCTAAAGATATCAGTGACGTATTGGCTTGTCCCTGCTTACAGGACAATGATTCTATTTTGGTTTCAGCAGGCACCTATATTCCTTCTACTCAATTAACCCCGGGAAGCCCTGGAACAGAAACCTTTTACATTGACAAAAACATTTCCTTAATTGGTGGATATAGTGATGATTACCAAACAAGAGACGTTGATTTATTTCCTACTATATTAAGTGGAGACATAGGGATTTGGGGAGACAATAGCGATAATAGTTTTCATGTCGTATATGTTAATAATCTCACTGCACCAAATGCATTTATCAAAGGTTTTGAAATCAAAAAAGGAAATGCTAACGGTAGTTCTACAAAAAGTTATGGTGGTGGTGCCTTTTATGGAAATTTAGATGAATGTATTATTGACAGCAATTATGCATCGCAATATGGAGGCGGAACTTATTACTCAAATCTAATAAATTGTAACATTCATCATAATGGTTGTAGCAATTCTGGAGGTGGAGCTTATGAAGGTAATGCAAATAATTGTATTTTCTTTGACAATTCTTCCTCCTATATAGGCGGGGGAAAATATTATGGAACAACTTACAATAGTACTTTCAGCCAAAATCATGCACAATATGGAGGGGCTGCTTCAGGAGGCACTATTTATCATTCTATTTTTAAAGATAATGGGGCTTATTACGGAGGAGCTACTTATGATGCAACTTGTTATTACAGTATTTTTTATAACAACAGTACTTCCAATTACGGAGGCGGGGCATATTACGGGAATTCCAATAGCTGCCTTTTTATCAATAATAGTGCAGATTACGGAGGTGGAGCTTATTATGGGACATCTAGAAGCTGTACATTTTCAAATAATTATGCTTCCACAAATGGTGGTGGCACATATTATGGAAGTGTTTATAATTCAATATTATGGGGAAATAGAACAGCTAGCGGAGATAATCAATATTATTCCGGAAGTATTTATTATTCAGCTATTCAGGGCACATTGGTTTCCGGATCAGGAAATATTCAGCTATCTGCTGATAATTATGGTAATGAGGAAGGTATTTATTATGTTCGTTTTGAAGATCCTGTTAATGAAAACTATCGTTTGCAATATGGCTCAAGCTGTATCAACAGAGGGTACAATTATTACGTCACCAATAATAATATTTTATTCGACCTAGATAGCAACACCCGTATAAAAGAAACAACTGTTGATATGGGAGCTTATGAATCATATTATTCATCTCTCACTTGTCCTCCTGCAAATAATCTGCATATTAATGAAATAAATTTGTATTCAGCAACTGTTGCATGGCATGGAAATTCCGAAACTTACCGTTTGCGCTACAAAAAATCAGGAACTCAGAATTACTCCTACTTTGTTATATCCGACACAACCTATACCTTTACAAACTTGGATCCAATAACCCAATACGATTGGAGTGTTCAGGCATTATGTAATTATGGAGGTGACAGTAGTGTTTTTGTATCAGGGGAATCTTTTCTAACCTGTCCATCCTTTAATCAGGAAAATCGAACTTGGTATGTCAGTCAATCAAACGGATTAGAATCCAACTATGGGGAAAGTGTAGCATCACCTGCACTTAATTTAAGCACTGTTTTGAATTGTCCTTGTTTGCAAGAAAATGACACCATTTTAATTGCAAATGGCACATACACACCTGATTATCAAACAGACACAAATGATAATCGTACCCATACTTATTATATTGATAAAAAAATTGTCATAAAAGGAGGATACAGTAATGACTTCCTTTCACAAGATTTGACAACATATCCCACAATTTTGTCAGGAGAGCAAGGTATTCAATATGATATCAGCGATAACTCATATCATGTCTTTTATTTTGCTGGTTCGGGTTCAAGTGCTATGGTTGACAACTGTATCATTACTGAAGGGAATGCCAATGGAGGTGTAACCTCAACACAATACGGGGGTGGAAGTTATGGCGGTAATTTCTTAAATTGTATTTTTTACGGTAATAACGCCCTCAATGGTGGAGCAGCCTACAATAGTAGTATGAAAAATTGTGACATATATTCCAATACTGCCGTCAACAATGGTGGCGGAATTTTTGCCGACCTTGCGGGAATCACTATTTCTGACTGTTCTATCACAAATAATCAAGTCGTTGGAGAAAATTATCCATATGGAGGGGGAATATATGCCAATAAAATAACTGTTACTAATTGTACTATTACAAATAATTATTGTGCAGGAAACGGTGGAGGTGTTTATTCCATTGGATCATCTTCGACTTCAGTTATTTTTAAATTTTGTAATATAAGCCATAACTATTCAAAAAATAGAGGAGGTGGAATTTATGCCGATTATTATTCTATTTATAATAATTGTTACATTACTAACAATAGAACAACAGATTATGATGCTCAAGGAGGTGGTGTTTATTCATACGGAACTTCAACTCCTAACAGATTTACAAACTGTAACATTACTGACAACAACTCAACCGGAACATCTTCATTAGGTGGGGGTGTATTTACATATAGGAGCACATTTACCAATTGCGATATTGTTAATAACAGCTCAATAGGCGATGGAGGAGGAGTATATAACTACTATTCTTATAATACATTTCTGAATACAATTATTTGGGGTAATAAACAAGGATATTTTGCAAATAACATTTCTCCTGTTACCGGAACTTATTCGTATTGTGCCGTTGAAGGGGTAGTAATTTCAGGTACCGGCAACATCACTTTAGCCGGACAAAATGACGGCAACGACCCCTCCATGTTCTATGTTAGATTCATGAATCCATCAAATCAGGAATATCAAATTCACTCTAGTTCAATTTGTGTTGATAATGGTGATCCATCATTTGTTCCAACCGACACAATTGATATTGAAGAAAATTATCGTATTAGAGGAAGTGCAGTTGATATTGGAAGTTATGAATCGGAATTCTCACTAACCTGCCCTTCTCCTACCAATCTCATTGTGAGCGATATAACTACAACAACAGCTCTACTAACATTTAATAAAGGTAGTGATGAAACTCAGTGGTATGTCGTTTATTATCCTGTAAATTCTCCATCCAGTCAAATTTCACAGACGATTAGTGATACTTCATTTTTACTCACAGGATTAGATTCGTACAATGATTATACAGCCAAAATACGTGCAATCTGCGATAGTGACATGAGTGTATACTCGATTCCGGTATTTTTCTCAACAAATTGTGATACTTCATCTTTAGGATGGTCAGTTGAATTTACAAACTTATCTCC
>JAEWNB010000209.1 GCA_023392945.1 Bacteroidota bacterium | reverse complement strand
TATCATTTTTATTCTCAAAGAATAAAGAATTATTGATTTCAGGCAATACATAATAATCTTCATTAATGAAAAAAACATTTTTCTTTTTGTTATATAATTTAGAATTGTTAAGTTTTTGAATTCTATTTTGAATAGGGTGACTATTTTTGAGAGTATAAAATAAATATCTGTCTGCTTCATACTTATCCAATCCTAAAATTATTGAATAATTTGCAGGAAAATTAACTTCAATTGCTTCATGCTGTGAATTTAAAATTTTTACATTATATTGTTTATTTGAATAACTATACTCAATACTAGAAAGATCATGAATCACATTAAAAATGTGACTACTTGAACATACCTCAGAATAATTTCTTTGGTTAATGAATAAAACAGAAACTTTGTCTTCAATATTACGATTTTGACTACTTGGATTTAGAAGGTAATTTAAGAGTTCTCTTTCAATAAATTTATTAATTGTGGAATTAGTTTGACTTACACTGTCTTTAAATATTGACAACCCTATATCTGAAATCAAAACTTTATCATGTTCTAGTTTAATTGTAAAAGGGAATCCATTAATTTTAATGTCATATTGACTTTCAAATTCATTTAAAACAACTTTACTCAATGTTTGTTGGAATAGTTTTTCATTCATTTGAGAAGTAAAAACATATTGAGCCCTCAAAAAAATCGAGAAAATTAAAAAACAAAAAATAAAAAATATTTGTTTATTCATTAATGACCAATAATAATATGACCTTTTTGTTCACCATTTTTTGAATACCATTTTCCTTGATCTAAAAAACCATTATACCATGTTCCACTAATATAATCACCCTGTTCTGATACTCTTTTTTTAGGATCTTTTGGTGAAATTATTTGTTGTTGGTTAAAATAAAGAGTACCATATCCATGCATCTTACCATTTAATGTTTCACCTTTATAATATCCAAAAGAAAAAGTTAGAGTATAATTTGACTGTTTACTTTCAACATTTTTTGTTGGAACATCATTTCTTGGAGTTTCTTTTTTTACCACTTCCTGTTTATTATTTGCTTGAATTGGTTTTGCAGAAATGGTATCAATTTTAGTATTGACTTTTTCTGTCTTTTTTTCAGAAATATCAGTTTTAACAGTTTGATTCTTCTTTAAACTAGAAAATATGAAAATAAATGCAGGAACTGCAATGATTACTATTAAACCAATAATCATTCTTCTTATTTTTTTCTTCTTTCTTCTTCTAATTTCTGCATCTATCTGAGCTTTAGTCTTAATGGGTTGATAGCATAGTGGACATTGTTTTCCAGATTGAGCCTGAATAACATCCTCTTCAGATATTGTTTTTTTGAAGTTTTTACAAATTGGATTTTTACAAATATATTCTTCCATAGTATAATTTTTTAATATTTTAGTATTTTTTGAACTTTTTCAAATGCAGTGAGAATCTTCTGATATTCAGGATTCGATTTATCATTTTCATAATCAAATTTTAAAATATCGTTTAAAGTTTGTTTTTCAACTTGTTCCAACCAATTTGAGTAGTTCTTTTTATTATCTTTCTGAATAATAAATTTGTTTATAATATTGATAATATGATTGCCAATCCTATCTTCAATTTTTTTCATGGACAAAATATCTATTTCAAAAATATAATTTTTAATTTCATATAATGAAGATTCTTTCTCAGAAAGAATGGTTGTCTTTGCTGTTAATGATGACACATCATCTAAAAATATAAATTCCTGTTTTTTGTTTTTTTGTACATGTTCAGTTTGTATGCCGATTAGAATATATGGAAGTAATTCTTCGTCAAAAATTTTATCCCAAGCTTTTTCTTTTTCACTATCCTTAAATGGTATTATTTTAGGGTAATCTCTATATGTCCCCTCAGTATGAATTACAATATCTGTCCAATCATTATTATTATTAATTAAATTTTGGTATTTTTCATGAAGCATTCCTGCAACCATGTCAAAACTTCTAAGTGCCATTTGTTTTTTGGCTTTAAAAATTGTAATTTCATTATTTCTATTTCCTTCAGAGTTTAATATTATTTCACATTCTTCACCAAAAATTTCTTTTAATAAACTAACAAAATACTTTTCATATTTTTCTGCACTTTCATCAACTCTATATGTTGGTATTTGAATCACATATAATTCATTTGCATAAGTTTTCAATTTAATTTCATCTAAAGTGTCATTTTTAATATTTGAAAGTTTAACAGATACACCTGTTTCCTTTTTAACTTCAGCAAAATATTCTTTCAGTTTTTCATTTGAATACTCATTTCTAAAATAATCTAAAACATTTCTTCCAACTAATTTATCAGTTGATTTTATTAGATTTTCTTGTTCTAATTCATGATATAATAATGGAACTTTAGAATTTAAATCGTATAAATATTGTGTTTTAATTTTGTCCTCGTTCAAATATTCTGACAATGATTGAAACGTTGGTGCGTTAATAGCATTGACTATAGATCTTCTAAAATTAGTTAATACTTTCTGAATAGAACTTTTTTGGTTTAAAATAATTTTAAAATCTTTGTCAATAGACTCCTTCTTATATAACATTTTTACATTTGCAGATTGATGAGACTCTTTCTCATTTCTGTTTTCAAAAACACTTCTTTTTTCAGTAATTATATTATTCAAGAAGTCTGTACTTTCATATAAATTGACTTTAATACTATCTACTATAGCAGAAAGATTTTCAAGTTTTTTGATCAATTCAGCAATATTCTTTATTGCAAATTCATAAGCAATGATATCTGTTTTGTTTTTATACAATTTTGTTATAAATTGAGCTGCTTCAGCTACAATAGTTTTTGAATTTCTAAATTTAATTAATTGTCCAAACTCCTTAATTAACTTACCTATCTCTTTATTACAACCGGCATTTGTATAATCGGCATCAATAGGATTAAAATCTTCAGGGTTTTGTAAATGTTTTATTCTATTTGAAGCTTGATTTGAAATCTTTTGTAACTCTTCTATAAGATTTTTAATTATTTTACTTATTTCTTCTAATCCAACAACTCTATCATTACACGAAACCCAATAATCAAGTAATTTTTTCTCTATTTTGTCAAAGAAGTATTTTGACTGTTGTAACAAATCATTTGTTTTATCGTTCCAATATTTTTCAACCCCAATACCTACTCCTCGAAATTGAGAATTAAAATAAATATCCATATATTTATTAAAATATAATATTGGTAGCTTTTCTTCTCCGTTAGTGTACACATTAAAAGCATTTTCTAAAAGAATTTTACTATTCGTATCCCAAATGTCATCTGCTTTTTGATAATCTGTATCATGTGGTGTTTTAAGACTCAAGTATTCTAAAGCTATTTCACATTCAGCTAAAAAATTATCATTTCGATTTCTGTTAAAGACAAAATCAGATGTTTGATCTTCTCCTAATTCATTTTGATACCCTTGTTCATTTACCCAATTATTGAATTTTTGCTGTAATACAAACTGTAAAGCTATTTTGGCTCCATAATAATCAATAATTTCAATTTCAGGTATTTCAATTCTTTTTAATGATGCACTTGCAAATTTTATAGCTCTTTCTTTAGAACCAGAAAATTTATCAACCTCTGCTTCAATTAGTGTATTTTCTGTTAATTTAATATATGCATTATGTCCTTCATGATTCTGAGGAAGGTTTATTATTGAATGATATAAATAATCCCCAACTAAATCAGGTAATGCTTTTTTATTATCAATAATTTTATTATTTTCATTTTCATAACTAAACAAAAAACAAGTATCAAACTTTGCATTAATTCTGCTATAATTATCTATTTGATTATTGTGCGTAGTATTGTTGATATTTATAGGGTTATATTTGTGTGGATTATTTTCATTTTCGCTAAACAAACCTATAGCATTTATTTCTTTTAATGCTGCATAAGTATTTGGATAATAAAATCCTAAAGGGTCTTTACTTTCTTCATTTCTAGAAGGTAATAAGGAATAAATTAAAATTTTATCTTTAGTATTTCCTTTATTGTTAATAAAATCTGAAACTAAACTTATAGCATCTACAATTGTTCCACTACCTGTTCCTCCAGATAAGCCGGCTAAAATATGGTATGTCGTTTGAGAATTATCATGACTTCTGGAAATAACATTTTGATATACTTGACTTAAAACTGTATTGAAAGAATTATTTTTATTGTTAGTTACGTTTGCTGCAAAATAAACTCGACCAAGTCTTCTGAGTTGACCAGCTCCTTGTTCAGCATTTATTGTTATTTTATTCCATTTTGTTTCTTCTCCTATCCATGAGCGTATATTTGGAAAATCTGATATGTTTTCAATGATATCACTAAAGTTATTTCCTTCTTTAATGTTCACTTTTGACCTTTCGTTTATTGAATAATTTATTCCTAATTCTTCTGTCCATCCATTTTGCAAATCGCAATTGTCTGAATCTACATAGATATATTCAATAGGAAAAGTTTCAGCATTTTGTTTTGTTAAGGAATTTTTGTATAGGATTTTTCTAAATGATTTTAGACAATTACCTCCTCTTCCTCCAAGTGCAATAATAATGTGATTTCCCATAATGATATTCTTTGAATTTAACTTATTGATTATTTAATATTCCATTTTTTTAAGTGTTTTCCTAAATTAGAACAGTTTTTTTAGATGTTATTTTATTTAAATTGCAAATATACAAATATTTTTTTCAACTAGTTTAATTTAAGAGTTAAAAAACAGGGCAAAATCATTAAAAATATTTGAGCAGAGTTGAATTTTATATCAGTTGCAAGAGCACATAAGTTTTAAAGCATTAGTGTTTCCTAAATTTTCTTAATTTTAATTATATCATATTTTATATCAGATAGTTGTATGTTTAGAAGTATGTCCACAATTTGAAATGGCTACATTTGTCGCCCTTACAAATTTCGGATTACTATGAACAATGGCAAATATGTTTTCAGTCAGATAGTAGGTTTGTCATCCCGACTCAACCAACTAAAAAAACGCTGTAAACTAATATAGTCTAACCAGTTAAAACTAAAAGAAAAAGACCGAAAAACAGCACTGAGATAAAACTGAGATAAAGCAAATTTTCTAATGTGTTTTTCAGAACCAATAATTCTAAAAATACAAAGAAAAAAAGCCTTTCAACTCTGACAATAATTTCTATTTATTTTTACCATTTCGGTTTATAGTTTTGTGCGTTTAAGATTGTTCTGAGCGTCATCACAAAACAGAATATTTTACACAATATCTGTTGTTATAATTTTTACTATTATTGCAAAAAATAACAGTCATGGATTATTCATATATATCATCGCATGTTGAGGATATCAGGAATTTTTACAATAGCAAGAAAACACAAAGCATAGCTTTTAGAATTGCTGCTTTAGAGCGGTTATACAAGAACATAAAACTCTATGAGCAAGACATTTTGGATGCATTGTCAGAAGATCTGAGCAAGTCCTATTTTGAATCTTATGCAACTGAAGTGAGCATCATTCTCAAAGAGATTCAATATCACATCAGGCACCTGAAGCGTTGGTCAAAGGCCCGCAAAGTAGGAATGTCACTACTGTTTTTCCCTTCCAAAAGTTGCATTCTGCAGGAGCCTTACGGAGTAGTTTTAATTATTGCTCCGTGGAATTATCCTTTTCAGTTGCTCATTTCTCCGCTTATTGGAGCTATCAGTGCCGGCAATTGTGTTGTTTTGAAAAGCTCTCCAAAAGCTCCTGCCACCTCCGAAGTAATAGAAAAGATTGTCAACAATACTTTTCCGAAAGACTATATTGCTCTTTTTCAAGGGCATCGTGATGTAAATCAGACTTTGTTAGAAAATAAATTCGATTATATTTTCTTCACCGGAAGCCCCTCAATGGGAAAAATTGTCATGGAAGGAGCTGCGAAGCATCTGACTCCCGTTACCTTAGAATTGGGCGGAAAGAGTCCTTGCATCATTGATGCCGATGCCAATATTAAGATTGCAGCCAGAAGAATCATTTGGGGCAAAACACTCAATTCGGGGCAGACCTGTGTGGCGCCTGATTATCTGTTGGTACATAAAGATATCAGAGAAAAATTGCTTATCGAATTACAAAACTCCATCACAGAGATGTATGGAGAAAATCCCAAGGACTCCCCTGATTATCCGAGAATGATATCTCTTGCGGCAACAACAAGACTCGCTTCCTATTTAAAAGAGGGAAAAATATTGCTTGGTGGAGATTATGACCTTGATGACAATTACATTGCTCCCACCGTCCTTGGAGAAGTATCCGAAGAGAGTGCCATTATGCAAGATGAAATCTTCGGCCCGATTTTTCCGTTAATTGAATATTCCGATATAAAAGAGGTTATCACTTTTGTTAATAATAGAGAAAAGCCACTGGCACTCTATTATTTCACAAACGACAAAAAGAAGGCTAAGCAGGTATTAAGCGAGACCTCATCGGGTGGAGCATGCATCAACGACACCATTGTGCATGTAGGCAGCCATAAACTTCCCTTCGGAGGCGTAGGCAATAGTGGCATGGGCCGATATCATGGCAAGTTCAGCTTTGACACCTTTAGTCATCAGAAATCAGTAGTATTTTCTTCCGGAAAAATTGATATCAAGTTAAAATATCCGCCCTATAAAGACAAATATGAAAACTACCGTGATATGCTGACTAAATTTTAAGATTTATTAAGTCGGTTAGGTTTACGGTCAAACCATTTAAAGAAATTATACCCATAAGTCCACTCCAGAAAGTCTGCACTCCCTGCATGTGCTTTTATAGCAAAACCGACAAAATGGTTTCTTTCTTCCCCGAGTAATACCCGTATTCCGGCTCTTTCGTAGTAAGGAGTATAATGACTAAAGGCCTTATTCAGATAGACTCCGAAAGCAAAATGCATTATAAGTCTGTCGAAAGTAAGTTCGAAAGAGCTAAAAGCAGCCTGACTGTAATATTTCCATTCCGCTTGTTCTGACTTGGGCAATAACAGCGCCAATTCACCGGAATAATTCAAATCTATTCCGCCTCCGAAACTGAATCTGGGATGAAACTGCCTGGAATAGCCGATCTGGAATACGTATTTAGGATAATAATTTAAATCCACTTTTGATTGCCGAAAACCCGGGGAAATAAAAAAATAGAGCCGATTCGAAGGAACAAAAGAGGTGATCGTATCTATAGTTTTGATTCGGGGCAATCTGTTATTGACATGATATCTCATGCCAAACTGACCCGACAAAACATTAACACCCTTATTTGGCAACACCAGAGCACCATTTGAAGTATGAGAAAAATTAGTTTTTAAAAAGATATCGGTAGCCTCGGACAGCATATATTCTACCCCGAGGGTCAAGTCGATATGAGCATTCAGCGGACTTCCGATAAGCACATTTTCGGGGTTCAGCAAAGGGTCATAATGTTTCACCCAATGCATAATACCCAATCCGATAGAATAGTTAATTGAAACTTTATCAAATCTAAAAAGTGCCCCATTCATATAGCCGAAAAGGGCAAGATTATTTCCAAAACGATCATCATTAAAATTGGCATAGCGCAAAGCCACTCCAAAATCAGGGTAATTAAACCACTGTTCCCATTCATTGACTCCGGTAGTTTGTTTACCTACTCTAAAATCCATTCCATACATGGCGACATCCCACAAATAATTAAAATCCTTGCTATTAGGGATAATTCGTCCATAGCGAACGGTTGATTCAAAATACCAGTGTGGTTTATCTGCTTGAATCTGTGCTATTGAAATAGATGGAAAAACAAAAATCGCAAACCAGCAAAATATTGTTTTGCAATTAGTGAAGAGAGTCATTTTAGTCGCTTAATAAATAAAAGGGAAAATTTTATATCTGTTCAACTTAGTAAATTCTTCCCCGAAAAAGAGAGAGTATCTTTTATAGACAGCTGCTGCTCTGGGAACAATATTTGCAAGACTCCAAAGGACAAATACCACTCCGGCCATCGACCATGAAAGAATAGCAAAGCCAATCCATTCCAAGATTTCGCCGAAATAATTTGCAGAGCTCACATATTTAAAAAAGCCGCCGTAGGGAATATAATAATTGTTATCATTTTTATTTTTCCTAAGATGTCTGATAATACTATCCGAATGCAAATTAATCACCATTCCCGTTATAAAGAGAACAGTACCCACAATAAACTGCCACGACCAGAACCAGCTAAGAGGATAATAGCCTTCGGGAGAGAAAAAGAAGAGCCATCCTCCTTGCATAAAAGCGTTGCAACTATTAAAAAAGAAGCCCAGAATAATAATAGAAATCGGCATTCTGCTATTTCCCTTCATCAGCAACGGGAAGATAAAAGAGCGTTCAATATAGTGAACCTGAAAAAAGAGAAAGATAGTAAAAGTGACCACATTAAAAGGCTTAATTTCATATTTCATAGAGAGTAAAAAAAGCAGTAACATTGAAATGAAGACAGGAGATTCCATAATCATCCAACCAACATTACTTCTAATAGAGAAACCCCATTTGGTATTAAAAGTAATTCCGTATGCAGGAGTAATATACTGGATCGCAACAATAATAATAACTGCCAAGATTGACATTCCTGCAAGAAAATAATAGTAAAATAATTCCCAGAATTCCATCATAATATATTTTGTTAAATAAATTTATTGCCATTAAAAAAACGCTTTCTAAGGATATAGTGAACAAAAACAATAGAGTTTTGGCAAGTATCTGAAAATGCATTTTGTGGATTATTCCATCTTTTATTTTTCATTTTTTTAAAATTCCTAAAAAAGGAGAACGAAGCTTTATAAACTGCCAGAAAATCCTTTCCATGACCTTGGGCAAGAAAAAGCATAGCCGCCAGATTATCCAGAAAAAAACGAACAAAGAAAGTTACAAACAAACGTTTTTTAGGAAGATTTTTAAGCAATACAAAGAGGTTATTTCTGAAATTAAGATAGGTTTTAAGTTCATTATTTTTGGGCAATGTTCCTCCCCCGATGTGATAGACAACAGATTTAGGATTAATCATCACTTTATATCCTTGATTTTTAATGCGCCAGCAGAAGTCAATTTCTTCCATGTGGGC
>JAEWNB010000203.1 GCA_023392945.1 Bacteroidota bacterium | reverse complement strand
TGCCGGTCCCGGTCATATTAATGATGCCCAAAGGCTTTGTGTCAAATTTGGAGCAGACCCTAAAGTTTGGGATAATGTTGCTACTTATCTGGGGCTTAAATCCCAAAAAGAATATTATAATGATCCGCTAGTTAAACACGGTTATTATCCAGGGAACCATACTGTTAGATATGTAAAGCAGGTAATGGACCGTTACAATGGATATACTTTGACAGTAAAAAAATAACTTTTTATTTTTTTATAATTTCCAGTAAAACAATATTTTCTACATGCTGGGTGTGGGGAAACATATCTATCGGCTGAACTTTTGATATTGTATATGATTCTGCAAGGAGTGTGATATCTCTTGCTTGTGTGGCAGGATTGCAGCTTATATAAACAATTCTGTCGGGTTTTATTTCCAGCATCCTCTCAATTACCTTGGGATGCATTCCGGCACGAGGAGGATCTGTTATAATAATGTTTGGAATGCCATTTTCGTTAATAAACTCCGGAGTAAGAACTTTAGCAATGTCGCCTGCATAAAAGAGCGTATTTTGGATTCCGTTGATTGAAGAATTTTCCCGAGCATCCTCAATTGCAGCATCAACATATTCAATTCCCACAACTTTTTTTGCTTTTCGAGCAATAAAATTAGCTATTGTGCCCGTGCCTGTATATAAATCATACACAATATCATTTTGAGAAATAGCTGCAAATTCACGCGCAATACTATAGAGTTTGTATGCTTGTTGGCTATTGGTTTGGAAGAATGAAACAGGGCCCACTTTAAAGGTTAAATCTTCCATGTTTTCGCAAATATAGGGAGTTCCTTTATAAAGAATAATATCAAGATTGGTTATAGTGTCATTAAGTTTTTGGTTTATTACATATTGCAAAGAGGAAATCATAGGAAATTTTATTGTAAGAAACTCCATCATTTGCATAACTTCTTTTGTCCTTTTACTTACAACCAAAATAACCATCCACTCGTTAGAAGAATAGGAGCGAATAATGACATTTCGAAGGATCCCCTCGTGGTTTCTTATATTATAAAAAGGAATTTCATTTTGAATGGCAAATTCTTTGATTGCCAAACGAATAGAATTCCCGGTTTCAGCTTGAAGGTGGCATTTATTAATATCCAACACTTTATCAAATTTCAATGGAATATGGAATCCCAATCCGCGGGTATCAATAGGACCTTCTTTTTGTTTTTCATAATCAACTTCATCTAACCAACGGAGGTCGGTAAAGGTATATTCAAGCTTATTTCGGTAATATAGCTGATTGTCGGAAGGAATGATGGGCATTACCGGTGGAAAGTCGAATTTTCCCAAATGTTTGAAATTGTCATCCACCTGTTTTTGCTTATAATAAAGCTGTTTTGAATAAGACATATTTTGCCATTTGCAGCCGCCGCAAAGTCCAAAATGTTCACAAACAGGTTCTGTCCGGTCAGGAGAGCTCTTTTTTACCGCAAGAAGTCGTCCTTCGGCAAAGTTTTTTTTCTTTTTAAAAATCTCAACATCCACTATATCACCAGGTACTGCAAAAGGGACAAAAACCGTTAGTCCGTCAATTTTACCTACAGCTTTTCCTTCTGCCCCGGCATCAATAATTTCTAAATTTTCAATCGTATAGTATTTCATAATTTTCAAACTTCAAAATGTTATTTTTACCTTATTATAATTTTCCATCAATCTGGAATAAATTTGGTATTAGAGACTCTTGTGCAATGGTAAAGCACTATCAATCAAATAAAAAAGAAATTTTTTTATATAGCAAATTCTGTTTTGTCTCATCTATTTATTGTTTCGTCTTATAAAACCCCATTTCATCAATATATTTTTCAACCTCAGGAAGCAGCAGATATTTAACACTTTTTTTCTGTCGGATACTCTCCCGAATCAGAGTGGCAGATATTTCAATTAGTGGGGCTTTGACAAAGGAGACATTTGGATGATTTTTATATTTTCCGCCATCATGTCCTATTCTCGGATAGAGGTAAATTTGGTAATTATTGAGAATAAACTCATAGTTTTTCCACTTTTCAATATTTTCCAAATTATCTTCCCCCATAATCAGGGCAAATTCTTTTTTTTGGTAAAGTTCATTGAGATAAACAAGTGTGTTGGAGGTATAGGAAGGGAATGGTAACTTAAATTCCACATCGCAGGCTCGGAAGCGATAGTCATTTTCAACGGCTAGCTTAACCATATAAAGTCGATGATGTTCAGCCAGCAGGGTTTCCTTTTTTTTCAATGGATTCGATGGAGAGACTACAAACCAAATCTCTTTAATGTCGCTATTTTCAATCATATACTCCGCAATGATAAGATGTCCGATATGAATTGGATTGAAAGAGCCGAAAAAAAGAGCTGTTTTGGGCATGATGGTCAATTTAATAAACTATTTCAGGTAAGAGGTGTAGATAAAAATTCTTTCATCAGATGCACGACCTCTTGTTGAGCATCGGTAAGGTTTTCATTGACAACAATTTTGTCAAAAAATTTTTCAAAAGAGAGTTCATATTCGGCTTTCTCCATTCGTTGTTTTAAGGAATCTGCATTTTCAGTTCCCCGAGAAGCAAGTCGTTTTTTTAGACAATCTATTGTAGGAGGTTTAATAAAGATTGCAAGGGCTCGATCCCCAAATTGTTTCTTAATATTCAAGCCCCCCAAAACATCTACATCAAAAATAACATGATGTCCTGATTCCCAAATTCTATCAACTTCCGATTTCAAAGTACCATAAAATTGATTCGGATAAACTTCCTGCCATTCCAGAAATGCTCCCGAATCTATTTTCTTTTTGAAATCCTCCACTGTCAGAAAATAGTAATCTTTCTTGTCGGTCTCACTGGTTCGTTTGGGCCGACTTGTGGCTGAGACCGAGAATGCCAAAGGAAAATCCTGGTCGAGAAGATGTTTTACAATCGATGTCTTTCCGGCACCGGAAGGAGCTGATATTATGATTAATTTTCCATCCATCTTATTGGGCTGTAAAAGAGTTCTGATCAAACTGAAAACACAGAAGTGTTTCAGTTTTTACAAATGCAAAAATACAAAATAAATAACCAATCAATATTCGTTGTATTTTTGTTGGTGAATTTAAAACCCTGAGAAATGGATTTAGTAAAATATGAACAATATCCTTCACCTTGTTATATTATGTTTGAAGAGTCGCTGGAAGCCAATCTTCGGTTATTGGATTTGGTGCAACAGGAAGCCGGGGTTTCTATCATTTGTGCCCTGAAAGGGTTCTCTTTTTGGCATTCTTTCCCTTTAATAGGCAGCTATTTATCTGGAGCAACGGCAAGTTCTCTCCATGAGGCACGACTGATTTCGGAAGAGATGGGAAAAGAGGCACATACTTATGCCCCTGTCTATATTGAAGAAGAATTTGCCGACTTGCTGATGTATAGCAGTCATCTTACCTTTAATTCACTTAGTCAGTTTGCAAAATTTAGACAACAGGCATTTTCATTCCCTAAAAAAGTTAGTTTCGGTTTGCGAGTCAATCCCGAATATTCAGCAACAGAATATGACATTTATAACCCTTCCTTACCCGGTTCACGTCTTGGTATTTTGGCAGAAAAGATGCCTGAGCATCTTCCGGAAGGTATTGAAGGTCTGCATTTTCATGTGCTTTGTGAAAACGATAGCTATGCTCTGGAGAAGTGCTTGGAGCATTTTGAAGCAAAATTCTCTCATCTTATCAAAGAATGCAAATGGATTAACATGGGCGGAGGGCATCATATTACACGGGCAGATTATAATATTCCTCACTTAATAGGACTTTTAAAACAATTTAAAGCTCGTTATCCAAACTTAGAAGATGTTATTCTTGAACCCGGGGAGGCTGTTGGCTGGCAAACCGGTGTACTCACCTCTACTGTAGAAGATATTGTTGAAAGTAAAGGAATTAAAATAGCCATGCTCAATATTTCTTTTTCATGTCATCTCCCTGATTGCCTCGAAATGCCCTATAAACCGGCTGTTCTTGGAGCAAAAGAACCTGACAAAAACAGCAAGTTTGTTTACCGATTCGGAGGTTGTTCTTGTTTGGCCGGTGACTACATGGGAATGGGAGATTTTGCCTTTGAAGAGCCTTTAGAAATTGGGGATAGGATTATATTTGATGATATGATTCATTATACAATGGTGAAAACCACTTTTTTTAACGGGGTCAGACATCCGGCAATCGGATATGTTGACAAAAACGGGGAATTTCATTTATTATCTGAACCGGGAAGTTACGAAGCTTATAAAGAAAAACTTGGATAGATCCCTTCATTTTTTTCACAGGAAATGTTATCCGAAAAAATCAGAAGAAGAGTCCCCTTCTGCAAAAAATTGTTTTGGAGTTAGCCCACTCATGCTTTTAAATTCATTGATGAAATGTGCCTGGTCGAAATAGCCGCATTCATAAGCCAATTCTGTGATGGTTAAATTCTTATTTTGTGATTTTTGGTAAATAGCATACTGAAAGCGAACGGTGTTAAGATATTGTTTTGGACTTTCTCCTATTGATTCCGAAAAAATGCGCTCGAATTGCTTTCTGCTCAGACAAGCTTCCGAAGCCAGCAAATCTATTTTAACATTTCCATAGGATTTCCTTACGCAGTTCATTACATGTCGTACTCTTTTGAACACGTAATCATGGTAATTCTTTTCCAGCAAAGCTGAAAAATACAGTTCTATTATCTTGACCTTTTTTTCAAAAGAGACAGCCTCAGACAGCCGGCATTCAATATCCTGATACAGTTTTTTGTCAATATCGTGTAAGGATACATTTAGGTTACATAATTGATTAATAGGCAAATTAAAAAATTGCTTTAATCCTTCGGGTTGAAAAATAACAGAGAAAAGAGAAATCTCCTTCTTTATGAGGATGTCATAGTGACCTTTCTGCTGACCACTGATAAAAAGTTTTTCCGGAAAAATTTTATTAGAATTATCAACTTTGGGAACCGGAGTAGTATAAAAAAAGAGCTCAGGAAGTCCGCAGGGAACTATACGTTGAATGCATATCTCTTCATTTTGCAAGATATTCTCAAGAGCCCAATATTGTTTAATAAAAGGTTTCAGATTTTCTGAAGGAAGGGCAAAATATGCACTCATTTTACAGAATAAAAAGAGTTATGGGGGAAACCCATAACTCAGTGAATAATGTTTAGAGTTCTTCGTAAAGACCCACTTTATTGCCTTCAGAGTCGATAAATACGGCAAAATAGCCCATCCCTTCGGCTTCGATTTTGGTTTTCGGGATGGTGACCTTACCATTGTTTTTTTCGATTCTTTTGATGGTCTCTTCAATAGTGTCCGGAACAGCAAAGCTTACCAAAACTCCGTTTTCAGATGGCTTAAAATCAGGAGCCCATGAAACAGACCCTTCACCGTTGGGAAGACAGGCCATTTTCTCGATTCCACAATCTATAGGATCAAGTTGCAATTTGAACACTTCATTATAAAATTTGACGCCTCTTTCAAAATTTTCTGTCGGAATGTCTACCCAGGAAATGAATTTTTTCATAGTTTTTTGTTTTAATTAATTGATGCGGCAAAAATAGTACGACCAGTTTTTTTAGAATTGTAAAAATACGACATTTTGCTTTTACCCCGGAAATTTGATCAGAATTCCTAAAAACAGCTTGATTATCAATTTCTAATTTTTCAGTATAAATGATTATTAAAATTCAATTTTTTTGTTTTAAGCTGAATTATTCTGATTTTCTAAACAAAATAATTGATTATTTTAGAAGTGAAGTTTTTTATTTGAATGTTCCGACTTGAAAAACTTTGCTGTCAGGCTTTTCGCTGCAATGTGTAAAGTATGACAAATGAGATCAGAAAATTTATTCGAATTTTCATTAATTTTCATATTTTTGCGAACAATTAAATACAACTTTTATGCAAATTATAAGCGGTACTGCTCTTGCAAAAGAGATAAAAACAACATTAGCTTCGGAAGTAAACATCCTGAAAATTAAGTATGGTCGTGCACCGAAATTATCTGTTCTACTTGTCGGTGAAAACCCGGACAGCATGAAATATGTGAAAAGCAAAGGAAAAGCTTGTGCAGATGTGGGGATGGAAGGGGATCTTCATTTTTTACCCGAATCAACTACTCAGGCTGAATTGCTGAATATTATCCACGCTCTTAATGAAGATGATACCGTTGACGGAATTTTAATTCAACTTCCGTTACCTGCACATATCAATACCGAAATTGTTCTTGAAGCAGTTGATTATCATAAAGATGCCGATGGCCTTCACCCGATGAATGTTGGGAAACTTTGTGATGGCGGAGAAGGGGTGCTGCCCTGCACTCCCAAGGGAATTATATCGTTGTTAAAGTATGGCAATATCGAAATTTCCGGCAAACATGCCGTGGTGCTGGGACGCAGCAATTTGGTTGGAAAGCCTGTTGGACAAATGCTTCTTCGTGAGAATGCTACCGTTACTATTTGTCATTCCAATACTCAGGATCTGGGGAAAATTGTCAGTCAGGCCGATATTTTGATTGCCGCTATGGGTTGTCCAAATGTTTTAACGCCTGCAATGCTTAAACCCGGCGTTGTTGTTATTGATGTGGCTATGAACTATGTAAATGACAAGTTGGCAGGAGATATCTATTGTAGCGAAAATCTCGCCGAACTGGAAAAATTGGTAGCGGCAATCTCCCCTGTTCCGGGTGGTGTGGGTCCCATGACCATCACTTCTTTAATTGAAAACACTTTCGAAATTTATAAAAGAAGAGTTGGGGAATAAAAAAACACCTACCTTTGTTGGTAAGTGTTTGATTTTTAGTGCGCCCCCTTTAGGACTTGAACCTAAGACCCTCTGATTAACAGTCAGATGCTCTGACCAACTGAGCTAAGGAGGCTTTGAATTTGCGGCTGCAAAAATACAAAAAATATTATTCATCAACAAAGAGAGCTGAAAAATTTTCTTTTTTTGTACTTTTGCATTGTTAAAAAGGGACTATCATAGAATTAAATTGTTGATTTTTAAATAAATATATTTACTTAAGAATAATTGTAAGATGATTACAGGAAAAAAACTACTGAATGAGGTAAAAAATTACTTCATGATATTAATTGGTCTTGCCATTTTTGCATTTGGTTGGACTGCTTTTATGATACCTAATCATCTCACCGGTGGAGGAGTCAGCGGTATTGGAGCAGTTCTCTATTTTGCCACCGAATTTCCGGTCGGAATCACCGCATTTGTTCTAAATATGTTGTTGGTTGCTATTGCTTGGAAAATTCTTGGTCCAAAGTTTGGTGTTAGCACGATTATCTGTACTTTTATGCTGGCTCTTTTCCTTTCGATAGGACAGTCTATCTTTACAGAACCTCTTGTAAAAGATGATATATTTATGTGCGCCATTATCGGAGCTGCACTGGCTGCTTTCGGAGTTGGAATAGCCATAAATTTTGGGGGAAATACCGGCGGGACAGATATTATTGCTATGATGATCGGAAAATATAGAAATATTTCCTACGGAAGAATAACGCTATATTCTAACATAGCTATTATTGGATCTTCCTATTTTGTGCCCAATGGAAACATTGAAAATTTGGTTTATAGTATGGTGGTGATGTTTGTATATATTTATATATCCGATTTGGTTATTGAAGGGTATAAGCAAAGTTTTCAGTTTATGGTATTTTCTACAAAAAATCAGGATATTGCCGACAAAATCAATAAAGATTTGCATCGTGGGGCCAGTTTTCTAAAAGGATATGGTTCCTTTTCTAAAACGGAGAGCGACGTCCTTCTCATTATTGCCCATCGGAATGACAAAGCCAATATTATTAGAATTATAAAAGAAATTGACAACTCTGCTTTTATCAGTATTGCCAAAACCAGTAGTGTATTTGGAAAAAATTTCGACAACATCAAAGTTTAACCTCATTTTTGACACTAAATTATTACTAATAATTGAAATAATACAAAAAATTGTCCTATATTTGCACCCCAAATTTAGATAGTGTGAAACCAACGCAAAAAAAGGAGGAATTTAAATTGAGAATTGCAGGAGTTTCCCTTGGAATTCACACATTCTCAATTGATTGTAACAAGGAGTTCTTTGAAATTTCCGAAATTTCCGAACTGCAGGATGGACTACTGAATTTGCAGATTGAAATGGAAAAAACTGAAACAATGCTGAATTTAAAATTTCATTTTAAAGGAACTGTAACTGCTGTGTGTGATCGCTGTTTGGATCCGGTTTCTATTCCGATGAATTTTAAAGAGCAATTGCTGGTTAAATTATCCCAGAATATTGAAGAAATTGAAAATGTGGACGATACTATTTGGGTAATTAACGATAATGTATATGAACTTGATGTTTTCCACTTCGTTTATGAGTCTATTAGACTTGCACTCCCCAATAAAATTGTTCATCCTAATGATAAAGAGGGAAATTCAACCTGTAATCCTGAAGTATTAAAAAAACTGGAAACCTATTCCCATAAAGAATCCGAAATTGATCCTAGATGGGAAGGATTAAAAAATATAAAATTAAATTAAACATATTAAAATTAAATAGTTATGCCGAATCCCAAAAGAAGACATTCTTCTACCCGAAGAGATAAAAGAAGAGCTCATGATTTTATCACTGCTCCTCAGATGACGACTTGCAGCCATTGTGGTGCTACTATTTTAACCCACAGAATTTGTCCTGAATGCGGTTATTACAGAGGAAAACAAGCCATCGAAGTTAGCGGTGCTGAAATTAAATAATACATTATCTATACCTTTTTTCAAGTTTCTAATGGTATGAATATTCATACTGCATGATTCTTTATTTTGATGATGGAATTAATTTTTGCAACTCATAATTTGCATAAAACGGAAGAGGCACAAGCCATTCTTGGAAATAGGTTTATTGTTAAAAATCTTAAAGACCTCGGTTTTCTTGATGATATTCCGGAAACTGCCGATACGCTTGAAGGAAATGCTTTATTAAAAGCACATTATATTTTTGATAAGTTCCATTGTGACTGCTTTGCAGATGATACCGGACTCGAAGTTGAAGCTCTTGACAATCGTCCCGGAGTATATTCTGCCAGGTATGCGGGTGAAAATTCAACCTATCAGGATAATGTGAGAAAAATTCTGTATGAAATGAAAGGTATTTCAAACAGAAAAGCTTCCTTTAGAACTGTCATTGCGCTCATCCTCAATGGAAAAGAATATCTTTTTGAAGGCAGGGTTGACGGGTATATTATTACAGAACCGCGCGGCAATTCAGGATTTGGATATGACCCTGTTTTTAGACCGGAAAATTCCGATTTAACTTTTGCAGAATTAGGTGGAAATATAAAAAATCAAATCAGCCATCGAGGTATTGTCATGAGGAAACTGATGGATTTCCTTTCCAATTCATAATTCCATTATAGATTATCCAACTCTTTGTAAAAAAATCTTTTTATACAATATACTTTAATGAGTAAGTGTTATTACTTTAGTATTAACCCTTAATCATGTGAGCCATGTTAACAAAAAAATCCAGAAAAGGAGATCTCGAAAGTAGAAAAATTACCTTCGTGCTTATTGGTATTGTATTTGTTCTTACACTTGTTTATGTTGGATTTGAACTTTTTGCCACAAAAAATTCAAACCAGATACTGATTTCTGATGAAGCGGATTATGAAATAGAAAAAGATTTTACTATCAGTACAGATCAGCCCCAACCTCCAAAACCTTTAAATAAAATTTTTGTTCCAAATATCAATATTGTTGATAAACAAGTCATTAATGACGATGACTGGAAAAAATATTTTATACAGGATCTTACAGGCGATATGATTATTCCTGAAAATTCTACTGTTGATCCTATTCCAGATATTCCTGACGAACTTCCAATTTATGATTATGTTCAAAATATGCCTGAATTTGTCGGAGGAGAAAAAGCCATGTACGAATTTCTCAAAAGCAACTTAATATATCCTAAATTAGCTTGGGAAAACAATATTGAAGGAACTGTATTGGTAGAATTTGTCGTAGAAAAAGATGGTAGTATTAGCAATATCAGACCTTTAGTTTCGGCTAATTTTTCTGAACTTGATGCTGAAGCCATTAGGGTAGTAAAGATGTTTCCGAAATTTATTCCCGGTATGCAAATGGGCAAACCAATGCGTGTATATTATAAACTACCCATAAAATTTACTCTGACAAAGAAATAGTATAGTCAGACCAAAAGGGTAATTTCATCAGTTTCAAAGTTGATTTTAAAAAAATGGTGTACTTTTCCATTAGTAACGCCAATAATTGGTGCTTTAAGTGTCTTATTGTAACGACCGGCCTGTTCCATTACTTCCTGTGAAATTTCAATGTGAGGAGCTTTGCATTCAATAACCATGGCAGGTTTTCCGCTCTGATCATAAACAACCAGGTCATAACGTTTGGAAAGACCATTTACCTTAATTTCTCTTTCAACTGATATATGGGATGCCGAAATCTTCTTTTCTTCCATAAGAAAAAGAATAAATAATTGTCGCACAACTTCTTCATCTGTTTTAGGAACCCATTTTTTTCGTATAGGATCAAACAGCTCAGTTTTATCGCAATTTATTCTTTGTTTCAACATTTTACTATAATATTCTAGACAAAAATAAATAAATATTCTTGTTTTATCGATAAAATATAAAAAAAAGAGACCTCAAAAGAGGTCTCTTTAATCACCATAGTATTATCAAATAAAATTAATTATTTTCTTCAGCTAAAACTTCAAGGTTTACAGTCACCTTAAATTCTTTATGTAATTGAACCTGTGCTGTATAATTGCCCAGTTCCTTAATGTGATCTTCCTTTAAAAAGATTTTTTTACGGTCAATCTCAATATTATGTTGTTCTTTCAAGGCATTTGCAACAGCAATGGTATTAACTGAACCAAAAATAGTACCTTTTTCAGAAGCTTTGGTAAAAATTTTGAGAGTAAGACCTTCGATTTTGCCGGCTAAAAATTCAGCTTCTTTTCTAATCTTTTCAATTTTGAATGCGCGTTGTTTTAAAGTTTCAGCTAAAGCTTTTTTCCTTGAAGGATTTGCTAAAACTGCCAATCCTTTAGGAATCAAATAATTTCTACCATAACCGTCTTTTACTTTAACAAGGTCATCGGCGTAACCCAAATTTTGAACGTCTTGTAATAATATAAGTTCCATTTTACTTTCCTCCTATTGATTAGTTTTTAAATTATCTGCCACAAAAGGAAGTAAAGCAAGATGTCTTGCTCTTTTTACTGCTTGGGCAACTTTCTTTTGAAATTTCAATGAAGTTCCTGTTAAACGTCTAGGTAAAATTTTACCTTGTTCATTGACAAATTTCTTCAAAAATTCAGCATCTTTGTAATCAATATACTTGATACCGCTTTTTTTGAAACGACAATATTTTTTCTTTCTAATATCAACCGCAATAGGGGTCAAATATTTAATGTCTGTTTGTTGTGCCATAATTATAATCCCTCCTTTTGATTTTTGGTTTCTTTCTCTTTTCTAAGGTTGCGTCTTTTTTCACTATAAGCAATAGCGTGCTTGTCTAAAGCAACGGTTAAGTATCTCATGATTTTTTCATCGCGCTGATATTGCACTTCATAATCTCTGATAATACTTGTGTCGGCTTTAAACTCAAAGAGTTGATAAAAACCGGAACTTTTTTTGGCAATGGGGTATTCCAACTTGCGTAAACCCCAATTTTCCTGATGAATAATCTCTGCACCTTTGTCACGGAGATAATTCTCAAACTTTTTTACCGTTTCCTTCATCTGCTCTTCAGACAAAACGGGTGTCATAATGAAAACGGTTTCGTAATGATTCAACATGTTTTTTGTTTTTGATTATTAATATAAGTAATAATTTTTTGGGGTGCAAAAATACGATTTTATTTTAAATTCTCAGTAATTATATTAAAAAAAATATCATTTATTAAAAACCGTACTTGTTTTTTATCAAGAAGATAGAAAAATTGAAAATGAATATTAGAAGTAGTGGAGTTTTGAATAGGCTAACTTAATCTTAAAAGTAGCAAATAAAAACTATAGACTCGCAAATAATAAATGCTTACTGCAACAAACTTTATTTTAATTGAGACCTATCAGTTGATGATATAATTAATTGTTTTCCATGGCTTTGGTCTGAAAAGCTATAGCATACATTTTCATTTGCTTTATCATGGATAAAAGTCCATTTGAACGAGTAGGGGAAAGATGATCTTTCAGCCCTATTTTGTCAATGTATTGTAATGGAGCTTCAATAACCTCCTTAAAAGTACGATTTGACAAGACTCTAATAAGCAAATTAATAATCCCTTTTGTGATAATAGCATCACTATCGGCAGTAAAAACTATTTTTCCATTATCTTCTCGGGCATGAAGCCAAACCTGAGACTGGCAACCCGAGATTAAATATTGAGGTGTTTTATATTGTTCATCAATTAAAGGTAAATCTTTGCCCAATTCAATGATGTAATTATATTTATCCATCCAGTCGTCAAAATTCTCAAATTCTTCGATAATTTCTTGTTCTGCTTCTTCTAAACTGATCATCGCTATTTCTTTTATTTTTTTATCTTCCCGTTATCTAATTAGACGTATTCATATAGATCAATAAAATCATTTATTTTTTAATTATTTTAACTGATTTTACCATGTTGTTTTTGTCTCTCAAATTCAAAAAATAAATCCCGGAGGCAAAATTCTCAAAAGAGATCGTAGAATGTTGTTCACTAATATTTTGACTCCTTAATAATTTGCCACTAATATCATAAATATCTACACTCCCTACATTGGTTAAATTGTCAGGAATAAGAATTTCCACATATTGAAAAAAAGGATTGGGATACACTTTTATTTCTTGATAATCAGGAAGTTCTTGAATGTTTTGAATCTCAAGAGTAGTATATCTAAACTGAATACTATCTCCGGCAACGGTGAAACTGTCTATTGCCAGAGACCCAATTGTGCCGTCAGATAAAAAAGGATAAGGATCCGTATTTTTATTAAATTCATCTCTAATAATATTGGCTCTGAAATAAGCCTGATTAATGAGTCCGTTATTGGTTGGTGTGCCATAATGTCTATAAACATAAACCTCATCCAAAACATCCACATTATTAAAACCGGTATTGCCATTGAAAAGAGTATTAATTCTATAAATTACAACACCCGAACCCGGAACTGACTGGTCAAAATTATCAACATTATTTCTCCGATACTCGAGCAAATAAAATTCATCCGGGTTTTCTGAAGCAATTTTATAACATGTTTTTTCTGAAGTTGCTGAATTCAATGGAAATAAAGTATAAGTTCCATATTGTGTGATTTCGGGAATATCATCAATCCAGTTTCCATATTTATATTTCATGTATGCGTTCGTCTGCTGTGGTATGTCGCCGTTGCTTCCCATTAAATCCCAAGGTCCAACAGGATTAAAATTCAAAGAATCTGAATAGTGATATAAATCCGGTGCTCCTAAACTATGAAAAGCCTCATGACAAAGAACGGATGTGGTAAAATAGGAAGAAGAACTTCCTAACTGGAAATTGTAATCGTACACTCTTTTCCCATTAATATAAGAATCAACACTATATAAAGACCATCGGTGAGGCCATAATAAATCGGACCAATCTGCAACACTGCCTTTAACAACAAAACATACATTATCTACAAAATCGTCATTATTATAGTCGATATCCAAATCTTCCGGAACCATTGATTGAATATAATCTACAGCTCTTTGCAAAAGAGCATGTTCTCTTATAGTTCTTTCATTTGTTGTATCACAATAGCCGTTAGGATTTGTTATGGACTGTTTTTCAAAATAATTTCTAGGAAGTGAATCCTGATATGAGATAATGAAATTTCCGGAAGGAACAGGATAAAATGTTGATTTGATAAAAAGCTGGTTATATGAAGTTACTTTAAAATAATTATATAGAGAATTGCCATCATTAATTGAATCGTTAAACATATTGTTTACTGAATAAAAACTATTAGAAAATTCACTATCATCAGAAAATCGTATAAAAACCACAAGATTGTTGAGAGTTCCCCTGTTATTATTTCCATCCCGAAGAGCAGGCCTTGCAGATACAGGATCCATCATACTCTCTCTTTTTTGACGATGTTGTTGTGCCGAAATATTAATTCCCGGACGTAAACCTACTGAAGCAGGATTAATTTTGTTGGGGATAAAAGAAGTTGGAACTAATTTATTCCCAACTTTATTGGCATAAACAAAATAACCGGTTGAAGCATTTTGAACAATGGTATATCCATTGGCATCATGTAACCAGTGATAATATTCATCACCTGTAGCAAAACAATTCAATGTATCTCCATTAGGTTGAATTAATTGGCGTGGCACATTTTCAAAATATGCGGCTTGTGAAACAAAAAAAAGGGATACAAAAAAGAATGTAAGTAAAATCTTGATTTTCATTCATTATAAATTTTGGCGTGCAAAAATACATTATTTTCACTTAAATTTTTATTCTATCTTTGTGAGATGAAAAAAATGTATATTGAAACCTACGGGTGCCAGATGAATATTGCTGATAGCGAGGTTGTTGCATCAATACTGTCTAAACAGTATACCATAACAAATAATCAAAATGAGGCTGATTTGTTTTTAATAAATACTTGTTCTGTTCGCGATCATGCCGAACAAAGAATTAGAAAGCGTTTGCGAGAATTGGCAGTCTTAAAAAAAAAGAACAAACAACTCCAAATTGGACTTTTAGGTTGCATGGCTGAGCGGCTTAAAGAACAATTACTCAATGAAGAGCCAACCCTTGATTTTGTTGCCGGACCTGATTCATACCGCTCTTTACCCCAGTTAATAGAAGATTCAAAATCAGGAAATCCATCTTTTAATGTTTTATTATCCAAAGAAGAAACATATGATAATATTGATCCTGTCAGATATGACAGCAATAATGTATCAGCCTATATTTCTATTATGCGCGGGTGCAATAACTTTTGCTCCTATTGTGTAGTTCCCTATACTCGTGGACGAGAAAGAAGCCGTGATCCTAAAACAATTCTTAATGAAGCTCAACTCTTGGTTAAACAGGGATATAAAGAGGTTACGCTGTTAGGACAAAATGTAAATTCTTATAATTGGTCAGACAATCATTTACAGTATAGCTTCGCAGATCTCATAGAACAGGTTTCCCTGATTGATCCCCAATTGCGGGTGCGATTTGCGACATCTCATCCCAAGGACATTTCTGATAAACTAATTGATGTTATTGCCAAACAACCTAATATTTGCAAATATATTCACCTTCCTGTTCAATCCGGAAGCAGTGCTCTATTAAAGAAAATGAACCGAGTTTATTCCAGAGAGTTTTATCTTGAAAGAATTAAAATGATTAAACAGATTATTCCGGACTGCGCTATTTCTACCGATATTATTGCCGGTTTTTGTGGCGAAACGGAGGAAGATCATCAGGCAACCCTTTCTTTGATGGAAGAAGTTGGCTTTTCATCGGCTTTTATGTTTAAATACTCGGTAAGAGAAGGTACCAAAGCTGCCAAATCCTATATTGATGATGTTCCTGAAGAAATTAAAACACGAAGATTTAATGAAATTCTTACTCTTCAGCATAAGCTTTCTTTGCAAAGTAACCGTAATGATATTGGAAAAAGCTTTGAAATTCTTGTCGAAGGAGTCTCTAAACGTTCTCCAGATCATCTCTTTGGACGTAACAGCCAAAATAAAGTAATTGTTTTTCCTAAAACTAATCAAAATTTTGGCGATTATATTACTGTTACAGTGAAAAAATGCACTGCAGCCACACTTATCGGGGGTTGATTTCGGCTTCTTTTGATAAAAATAATTTTATTAAAATGCTTATTTACACACCAGTCATTACAAGTCGAATTGAATACATTATGAAAATAATGATTGGGAAGTTATTGCTGACAGATTATGAAATTACGGATGATTTTAACTATTATAGTAATTATAGAGATATAAAATTTGCCTATTGCCATGATAGTATTGAGGGAATAAACTTTTCTCCGGCATCTATATTATTTGAAACCAATATTATACGCCAGGATATTGTTCCGGTAAAATGGGATGATTATAAGCTTTTTTTTCCTGTTAAAAATTCAATTTTTCCTTTTGATCCTTTTGCTGTGGGATTTTACCTGATTACACGTTATGAAGAATATCTCAGAGATAATAAAAAAGATGCCCACGGAAGATTTGACATTACAAATGCTGTTTCCTTTAAACATGGGTTTTATAGAGTTCCGCTGGTAAATATTTTGTCAAACGAGATAGGAAAGGTCATTAAAAGTCACTTTTCGCATTATGAATTGCCAAAACATACTTTCAATCAGATAGATACTTATGATGTTGACATTGCATTTCAATATAAAGGAAAAGGAGGAATGAGATTTGTTGGGTCATTGGCGAAGTCAATTCTAGGCGGAAACTTCGGAAAAACAAAAAAACTACTTTTGTCTCTTCTTGGAAAAAATGTTGAAGATGAATTTGATACTTACGAATTACACAGACAAAGGGCAATTCAAAGAAATTTGCGACCTATACATTTTATTTTAACGGCACCATTCGGAAAATTTGATCGTAATATCAGTCCACACAGTAGAGCATTTGCTAATCTTATCAAACAATTATGTCAGTTTTCTGATATTGGATTACATCCTTCTTATTATTCTTCTGTTAAACCGGAGCTCTTAAAAAAAGAAAAAGCTTTTTTAGAAAATAAACTTGGAGTAAGTGTTACTAAGTCAAGACAACATTTCCTCAAGTTTGAATTTCCGGATACCTTTAATCATTTAATTGAAAACGGTATAGAAGATGATTATTCTTTGGGTTGGCCTAACGACGTTGGTTTTAGGGCGTCGATCTCTATTCCTTTTCCCTTTTTTGATTTAACGAGAAATGAAGAAACAAGACTTTTACTTCATCCTTTGACCATCATGGACGGAGCCCTTGATTCTATCTGTTCCGATGAGAAAGAAAAAAATGAAATAATCAATTTTATTACGAATGAGATAAAAAAGTCAGGAGGGGAAATGGTGATTTTAAGACACAATTCTTATTCAAATTCAAATTCCGGGTTTATTTCAGGTTCTACCTTCTGAAATCTTCTGCTAACTTTTAGAAGATTATTAGTAAAAGAAACAATATTTTGTGATTCTTGTATAATGGTAAGATAAATCATACTAACTTTAGTACTGACCCCTTGTCTTTTCAGTCGTTTCAGCTGAGCTCTTTTAATATGATTTAATTCTCCTAAAAGATAATTTTGAGAAAACAATATTTCCTTTAATTTACTATAATCGTTTTCTTGAATTAGAATATTGCATTGATCAATAAATGTTCCAATAGAGAAAGCAATAGTATAAATTTCATCCTTTTGTTCATCACTTAATGGATTGAAATTATTATCAATATGCTCTTCACAAGGAAGTGTGATTCGGTGGAGAGAATATACCAATTCGCTCATAAAATCATTACACTGGACATAATAGAGTCCTTTTTCAATAGCATTTGATTCACTTAATTTCCTGATTCCCAATGTTCCCATTCTTTTAATTTTTTTCAACCTCGATTTTTCAATTTCGATTTTAGCATTCAAAGATCTTAAAGTCCGAAGGTTTTCTCTGCAAAAGGAATCAATAGTATCTAAATATTTTTGTCTTACAAATTCTAATGTTCTGTCAATATCTTCACGAGCATGTTGTTGCAACAGTAAAAGGGCTTCGTCATCATCCGTTGTATTGAGTAACTGAGACATGGTTTCACTACATTTAGCCTCTTCCGATTTTTTTATAAATTTCTTTCGGCTATGAATAAGTGAAAATATGACAAGACCAATTAATACCACAATAGCAACACTACGTCCATAATAAATGAGCATTGCCATAATAAAAGCCAGAATAAAAGCAGCTACTGCAGTGACTAACCAACCTCCAATAACATTCAAAACGCCGCTAATTCTATAAACTGCAGTATCTCGTCCCCAGGCACGGTCAGCAAGGGCAGTTCCCATGGCTACTATAAAAGTTACATAAGTTGTTGATAATGGCAACTTTAAAGATGTTCCAATTGCAATAAGCATTCCGGCAACAATTAAATTAACAGATGCTCTCAAAAGGTCATAGTCGGCGTGTTCTTCTATTATTAACTCATTTTTATTGAACCGGCTATTTACCCATTTTTTCACAGGTTCTGGAGTGATAACCAGAAAAATGGATGCTATTTTACGGGTTCCCCTTACTAAATTTCTTCCAAAACCCGACGAATTAAAAAGTTCTTCTCCCTCCTCCTGGCTGGAAAGATTCAGGGAAGTTTTTACTACATTATGGGCTTTTTTTGAAGTAAATAGTGCCACAATCATAACAATGGCCGCTATTATAAAAAAATATAATGGAGTCTGTGATGCCTGATTTAATTTTCCCATTTTTAAAACAGTATCAATATCCCCACCTCCGTTTGCCCTGTATTCTAGGTAGGATTCCAGGGCTGCAATAGGTCTTCCGATAAAATTGACCAGGTCATTGCCGGCAAAAGCAAGTGCAAGAGCAAAAGTCCCTAATAATACAATTACTTTCAGAATATTGACTTTCAGGAAATATAAAATTTGCATTAATACAGTAAAGAACGCAAAACATACAAGTAAAATATAGGGAGTGTTTCTGTGCATTATTAACTTTAGTTCAGGGGTCATGAAACTACTATCCTTTAATCCCTGAATAAGCATAAAATATACAATGGAGGTAACTGCCAATCCACCGAATATAGCAGCAAAATATTTCATGTTCTTTTTATAATCAAATGTAAAAAGAAGACGAACAATAAATTGAATCAAGACACCAAAAACGAAAGCAATAGCAACGGAGAGAAAGATTCCGAGAATTATGGTCAATGCTTTATCGGTATTGAGTAGGTTGACAAATGAAAGTGTGCCTGTGGTATCTTTTAAAATAAGTAGAATTGAAATGGCAAAAGTAGCCCCAAGAAGTTCGAACACAAATGAAACTGAAGTGGAGGTAGGCAATCCCATTGTGTTAAAAAAATCAATCAGAAAAACATCCGTAATCATGGAAGCAACAAAAATGCACATAATATCGGCAAATACAAAATTTGCCGGTTGAAAAATACCATGTCTTGCCACATCAATCATCCCGTTACTCAAGGAAGCTCCAACAAAAATGCCCAACCCTGCAATAATTAAAATTACACGTAATGAAGCGGCTTTACTACCAACGGCAGAATTAATAAAATTTACAGCATCATTACTTACCCCGACTAAAAGGTCAAAAACTGATAATAATAAAAGAAAAACAATTAATATAAGATAAAAAGCATCCATATAATTATGGCTTAGATTTCAAATGACAAAAAAGTAAAGATAATATTACATTTCTATTTCTTTTATGTTGCGATTCGGTTAAGAAATGTTTTATTAGATAAAGATGTATTGATAATCAATTTTTTATACTAGTATATTAAAGTATATAGTAACATAAAAAAGGTCAGGGAAAAATTGCTAAATCCTAAACGAAATATTATGTTATTGATATAAGTGTTAGATTTTAGTTTTAAATTTCCTGAACTTCATCAATTTCTTCGCGAAGATTATCCATAATAAAGATCTGCCTATCGGGAGTATTATCGCCCATATAGTATTCGAGAATCTTGTTTATTTGAGTTCCTTTTTCAAGGACAACGGGTTCAAGTCTTATATTTTTTCCGATAAAGTTTTTGAATTCAGACGGAGAGATTTCTCCCAAACCTTTAAAACGAGTAATTTCGGGTTTTCCTCCCAGTGATTTTACTGCAAAAGCTTTCTCTTCTTCTGAATAGCAATAAAAGGTTTTTTGTTTATTTCTTACCCTAAAGAGAGGGGTTTGCAAAATATATAGATGTCCTGCTTTAATTACATCAGGAAAAAATTTCAGAAAGAAAGTTAGCAGCAAAAGACGTATATGCATTCCGTCAACATCGGCATCAGTTGCAATGACGATATTGTTATATCGCAACTCATCAAGACCTTCTTCTAAGTTAAGAGCTGCCTGCAAGAGACTAAATTCTTCATTTTGATAGATAATGCTCTTGTTGTTTTTAAAAGTATTGAGCGGTTTTCCCCTCAGGCTAAAGACGGCTTGGGTGTTGGCATCCCTTGACATAGTAATAGAACCTGATGCAGAGTCTCCTTCTGTAATAAACATTGTAGTCTCAAGTCCCCGGGGATCATTGCTATTAAAATGAAACCTGCAATCGCGCAACTTACTGTTATGCAGACTTACTTTTTTTTGAATTTCCTTCGAACTTTTTTTTATATTGGCAATTTCTTTTCTTTCCTTTTCAGATTCCTGAATTTTTTTCAGCAACGCATCTGCTACATCGCTGTGGATATGAAGATACTTATCAAGTAGACGTCCCACAACATCGTTGACGAAATAACGAATGGTTTGTCCGTTAGGAGCCATATATTGCGACCCGAGTTTAGTTTTGGTCTGAGATTCAAAGATTGGATTTTTAACTTTAATAGAAAGTGCCGCCACAATAGAGTTTCTTATATCATTTGGGTCGAAGTCCTTCTTGTAGAAATCGCGGATAGTTTTTACAATGGCTTCTCTGAAGGCTTGTTGGTGAGTTCCGCCCTGAGAAGTATGCTGACTATTGACAAAAGAATAATACTCTTCCCCATATTTTCTTGAAGTGTGCGCTATTGCAAATTCAAAATCATCCTCTTCAAGATGAATGGGATTATAGAGCATATCATTTCCGATATTATTGTATAATAGGTCTAAAAGTCCATTTTTAGAAAGAATTTTATTTCCGTTGAAATTGATTGTTAAGCCTCGGTTAAGATAGACATAATTCCACATCATTTTTTCAACATATTCAGTATACCAGTGAAAATTTTCAAAAATTGACTTATCAGGAATAAATGTTATGGTAGTTCCATTGCGATCAGAACTCTTTTCAATATTGGATTCTTCCATTTTCTGACCACAGGAAAATTCGGCCCACTTTTGTTTGCTATCCAATATACAATGAACTCTAAAAAATGAAGACAGGGCATTTACAGCTTTTACTCCCACTCCATTCATTCCGATAGAGTTATCGTAAGCATCTCCTTCGTCGAATTTTCCTCCGGTATTAATTTTGGATACACAATCCACCATTTTTTTAAGAGGAATACCACGTCCGTAGTCACGAACACTTACCTTATTTTCTTTGATAGTTACTTCTATAACCTTCCCAAAACCCTTCATAAACTCATCAATAGAATTATCCATAACCTCTTTTAGCAGAACATAAATTCCGTCATCATGAGAAGATCCGTCGCCCAATTTGCCAATATACATTCCGGGACGGGTTCGAATGTGTTCATCCCAGGATAACGTAATGATACTATCGTCTTTATAATCTGCCATTCTCTATATGTGTTGTAGCTTTTCGGCCGCAAAGATACAAGAAAAAAAATTAAAAAAATTATGAATTAAGGATGTAGAATTAAATTTCAAAATTAAATTAATATATTTGTCCGCCTTTATATTTTTAATAATATGATTTTAATTGAACACTTGACAAAGGATTATGGGAATTCAAAAGGAGTCTTTGATCTATCGTTTTCTATCAGCCAAGGAGAGGTTTTCGGTTATTTGGGACCCAATGGTGCCGGAAAAACCACAACTATCCGTCATTTATTGGGATTTTTGAATGCCGATAAAGGAAACTGTAGTATTAACGGTCTCAATTGTCGTACGCAAAGTTCTCTGATAATGAAAAACTTGGGTTATCTTCCCGGGGAGATGGCTTTTTTCGACGGAATGACGGGAATTCGTTTTTTAAAATTTATGGCTAATCTGCATCGAATGAAAGAAATAACCTATTGCTATCAATTGATTGAGATGTTTGAACTCGATGTTAGTGTCAAAATTAAAAAAATGTCTAAAGGGATGAAACAGAAATTGGGGATAGTGTCTGCCTTTATGCACAACCCTGATGTTCTGGTGCTGGATGAGCCCACTGCGGGTTTGGATCCACTCATGCAGCGCTTGTTTTTGGATTTGATACATACCGAAAAAATGAAAGGAAAAACCATCCTGATGTCAAGCCATAATTTTGATGAGGTGGAAAAAGCCTGTAACCGAATCGGTATCATCAAACAAGGCCGGTTGGTGGCAGTAGAGGATGTTGATGTTTTACGAAACAGTAAAAGAAAAAATTTTGAAGTCACTTTTGAAAGCGTCGAGCATGCGAGAAACTTTTCTAAAAAGATTAAGTGTAAAAATGTCACACTCAAAGACAAAGTTGCAATAATAAGCCTTTCGGGAGATATTAATAATTTCATTAAAGAACTTTCGGCATTTTCCATTGTGGATTTAAAATCTGAGAATGGTTCTTTGGAGGATTTATTCATGCATTATTATGGAGGAAAATAATTATGATAAACTGGTCATTGTTTAAAGAGGATATCCGTCAGAATTTTACCATATTTCTGATTGTTTTGGGCGTATTAATCATGTATTTATTAGTGATTATCAATATGTATTCACCCACAGACATGCAAGGTTTTGAGCAGATACTGAAAATGAAAATGTCGGCTGACGTGCTAAAAGCATTTGGATTTGTTCTGCCTGAAGAAATGTCTCTTACAAAGTTTATCAGTTCTTATTTTTATGGGTTACTTATTTATATGTTCCCGCTGATTTATACAGTGGTGGTAGCAAATCGTGTTCTTGCCGGACTTGTAGGGAGCGGATCGATGGCTTTTCTGCTTACTTCTCCAAGCAAGCGTACCACGATTGCTTTTACACAAGGTTTATTTTTATTAACAAGCACTTGGCTGTTGATTATTATTCTGATGTTTTCTGGAATGGCTTTTTGTTCCGTAGCCTTTCCGAATATGCTTGACATAAATGCCTTTTTCTGTCTTAATATCGGAGCATGTTTGTTGTTTACCATTATAACAGGAATAGGATTTTTGGCTTCGGCAATATTCAATGACCCCAAACATTCATTAATGGTTGGGATCGGACTGCCAGTCCTTTTCTTACTGCTCAATATGTTGGTGAATGTTAGCGACAAATTGAATGTTCTCCGCTATTTTACTATCCTGACATTGTATGATGCCGAAGCTATTGTGAAAGGAATTGGATACGGAACAGATTTTATTATTATGGGTACTGGCGGAATTATACTTTATACCATTGCCATTATTGCTTTTAACAAGCGGGATTTACCTGTTTAAAAAATATTAAGGCAAAATTCCGAATTTATAGAGGGCATTCATAATTCCTTCGTTTTCAACAGGATCTGTTATGTAATCAGCCGCTGCCTTTACACATTCGTCCGCATCACCCATTGCAACCCCAATTCCGGCATATTGTAACATCGAAATATCATTTGCACCATCACCGAATGCAATAGTCTCTTCAATTTTAAAACCAAAATGATTGGCAATAATGTCAATACCTCTTGCTTTATCAGAACCGGCGGCAATAACATCAGAAAAGAAATCACACCATCTTTGGGTTGTACATCCTGGTAATACTTCCTTTATGATTTTTTTGTCATATTCCGGCCCGAAGAAACAAAGCATCTGTTCTATTCCGCTTCGGGCCATAGCACTCCATTCTTCAAAGGTGCACATCTTAGGTGTTCTGATATCAATATATCGCTGAATGATTTCAACATTTTCATTTATAAAATTGAGATAAACATTATCTTCAGTTTCTAAAATACAGGGAAATTTGTGAGGTCCTTGCTGCCACTCAATTAAACGTTCAATATCCTCCGATGGGATGGTGTTTTTGTAAATAATTTTATCATTTACTACACAACAAGCGCCGTTGATGGCAATGTATCCATCAAATGGGGGAAGATCAAGGTGTTTGATATCTAAAAGATGACGTCCAGAGCAAATAAAAGTTTTAATTCCCTTTTCCTGCAGTTTGTTTATAGCTTGAAAGGTAGAGGCAGGTATTATTTTAGTTTTGATGCAGGTTAGAGTCCCGTCAACATCAAAAAAGGCTGCTTTAATATTTGTCATTTTCTATAGTAATTTGCTGTATATATCATTAAGTACTTTTTCTTCATTTTCCCAAGTATAGTTTTTAGCTGCAATCTTTGTATTAGATTTAAATTTCATAAGAAGCATTTCATCGCGAAGCAACATATTAATGCTATCAGCAATGGTTTGGGGTCGGTGATCAGCAATAACAAGTCCAATTTCTGTTTCTTTCACCACTTTGGCTATTTCCGGAAGATTGGATACAATAACCGGCGTTTCTGCTTTCATATAATCGAAAATCTTGTTGGGTAGACTAAAACGATAGTTTATATTAGTGTCTTTGTCGAGAGAAAAGCCTATATCCGCATGATAAGTGTAATTAAAGAGTTTGTCGGGTGATACTCTGTCAATAAAAAGTACTTTATGAGAAAGATTTCTCTCATTTACTTGTCGTTTTAAAGCGGGAACAGCATCTCCTTTACCAATAATAAGCAATAGGGCATTGTCATCCACCATTTCAATGGCAGCAACAAGTTCTTCGGAGCCACGATCTACATTAATTCCGGAACCTTGAAGTATAAGCAGTTTTTTCTCTTCCGGTAAACCCAAAGAATGACGGGTCTCTTTAATGGGAGGTTTTTCATTAGTAGGAATATTTCTTACAACACGGACCTTATTTTTTCTATCGGGATACTCTTTATCATACAAATCGGCAATGGATTGGTTAACCGTAATCATTTCCGGCAAATGGGGAACGCAGAATTTTTCAATTCTTCTCCAGCAATTTTGGACAAATGGACGATGAATAAGCTCCGGAACCCCACAAAAATATTCATGACTATCGTAAACCAATTTCTTTCTTCTGATTTTGCTAATCAGATAATTAGGCAATAAAGTATCCAGATCATTGGAAACAAGGATGTCACATTTTCTAAACAACAAAAGAAAAAATAATCGGATATTAAACTCAGCATAAAATGCTGCTCCTTTTCTGAACAAGAGGCGAACTCTTTTAGTTTTGTATTTTCTTTGAGACAGAAGTGGCGAATCTTTATATTGTCTCCCCACCAATAAGACCTCAAATCCCATATTGGTCAATGAATTGCAAACTTTATCAACGCGTTGGTCTGAAAAGAGGTCGTTGGAAACAGAGACAAGGGCTCGTTTATGCATTTTCGAGTCCATGACAATTTTTGTATTTTTTTCCGCTTCCGCAGGGGCAAGGGTCATTGCGTCCCACTTTTTTTTCAACGCGGACAGGACTATTAGGAGCTGTCTGACCGCCGACACGTCTATTACTTCCCACTTCTTCTCTACCTGCACTCAACTTTTTAGCATCGGATTCAGGTAATTTAGCCTCTTTAACTTGTGTACTTTCAGCAATTGGCAAAGAACCCTTATTAAGGAATGAAATAATTTCACGATTGACTTTTTCAACTAATTTATCAAACATTTCAAAAGACTCAAGCTTGTATATCAACAAGGGGTCTTTTTGTTCATAGGAGGCGTTTTGTACCGACTGTTTAAGATCATCCATCTCTCTAAGATGTTCTTTCCAGGCATTATCAATAACAGCAAGTGTAATTCCTTTTTCAATGGAAAGTCCTATTTCACGTCCTTTGGTTTCAAAACATTTTTTGAGTGGTGCTACAACATTTAGAGTTTTTATACCATCGGTAATGGGTAAAGCAATATTTTGATAACGATGTCCCTCATCTAGATAAACTCGTTCAACAACCGGATAGGCACGTTCAGTCAGCTTTTGCAGTTTTGATTTGTAATTTTCATATACTATTGGGTAAAGCTTATCAGTCAATATGGCGGGATTTTCCTGGAGAAATTCATTTTCTTCAAAAGGAGATTCACAACCCAGATCGGTAATAGCATCGAGACAGAATCCTTCATAATCCTTAGCTTGCCAGTTTTCTTCCACAACGGTTGCACAAACATCATAAAACATTTCAGACAAATCTATTGCCAGTTTGTCTCCGAATAAAGCATTGTGACGCTTACGATAGATGGTCTCACGCTGTTTATTCATGACATCATCATATTCAAGCAAACGTTTACGAATGCCGAAATTATTTTCTTCTACCTTTTTTTGTGCACGTTCTATGGACTTGGAAATCATTTTATGTTGAATAACTTCGCCTTCTTTGATCCCAATGCTGTCCATAACTCGGGCAATACGGTCGGAGCCGAAAAGACGCATTAAGTCATCTTCAAGTGAAACAAAAAATTGAGAACTGCCCGGGTCACCCTGACGTCCGGCACGACCACGGAGCTGTCTGTCAACACGACGTGAATCATGACGTTCGGTACCAACAATAGCAAGCCCACCTTTTTCTTTGACCCCTGGTCCAAGCTTGATATCAGTACCACGACCGGCCATATTGGTAGAAATCGTAACGGTTCCTGACTGCCCTGCTTCGGCAACAATGTCGGCTTCTTTTTTATGCAGTTTTGCGTTCAGTACATTATGTTTAATCTTTCGGACTGTAAGAATTTTAGAAATAAGCTCTGAAGTTTCTACAGAAGTTGTACCTACCAACACCGGTCTTCCTTCTTCATTCAATTTGATAATTTCGTTGACAACTGCAGCATATTTTTCGCGTTTGGTTTTATAAACCAAATCTTCATGATCGGCTCGGTCAATAGGACGATTGGTAGGAATAACCACTACATCCAATTTATAAATATTCCAAAATTCCCCTGCCTCCGTTTCTGCAGTACCGGTCATCCCGGCAAGTTTTTTATACATTCTGAAATAATTCTGAAGAGTAACGGTGGCATAGGTCTGGGTTGCGGCTTCTACTTTTACATTTTCTTTTGCCTCAATGGCCTGATGTAAGCCATCAGAATAACGGCGACCTTCCATGATACGTCCGGTTTGCTCGTCAACAATCTTTACTTTGTTTTCAATAATAACATACTCAACATCTTTTTCAAACATTGTGTATGCTTTTAATAGTTGATGAACGGTATGAATTCGTTCCGAAGCAATGGAAAAATTACGATATATTTCATTCTTTCTTTCCATTTTTTCTTTTTGATCCAAATTTTCTTTTTCCAGTTCAGCAATTTGAGAACCTACATCCGGCATGATAAAAAGCTTGGCTTCTTCTGCATTTTTAGACACCAGATCAATCCCCTTATCCATGATGTCAACGGTATTTTGTTTTTCTTCGATTACAAAATAAAGCTGATCATCAATAATATGCATATTCCGATTCTGGTCCTGCATATAAAAACCTTCTGTTTTTAGCAGGATCTGTTTCATGCCGGGTTCACTTAGATATTTGATAAGTGATTTATTTTTTGGAAGTCCACGGTGAGCTCGAAGCAACAATTGAGCAGCTTCATCTTGCGGCTTGGGATCCGGATTTTCTGACAATAATTTCTTAGCTTTTGCAAGGATTTCGGTTACATATAATTTCTGCGCATTGTAAAGCTTTTCAACAATCGGCTTATAAAGTTCAAATTCCTGCTGATCTCCACGCGGAGTAGGTCCTGAAATAATCAAAGGAGTACGGGCATCATCAATTAAGACAGAGTCAACCTCATCAACAATGGCGTAATTGTGAGGACGTTGTACCAACTCAAAAATATTGCGAGCCATGTTGTCACGCAAATAGTCAAATCCAAACTCATTATTGGTTCCGTAAGTAATATCAGCAAGATAAGCTTTCCGACGTTCATCGGAATTAGGTTCGTGTTTGTCAATACAATCTACTGTAAGTCCAAGAAATTCATACAGCAACCCCATCCACTCGGAGTCTCGTTTTGCCAAATAGTCATTTACAGTCACGATGTGAACCCCCTTACCTGGCAGAGCATTGAGATAAACAGGTAGCGTAGCGACTAATGTTTTTCCTTCACCTGTTGCCATTTCAGAAATTTTACCCTGATGAAGAACAATACCCCCAATCAGCTGAACATCATAATGACACATATCCCACTTGATGAGATTTCCACCGGCAGTCCATTTATTGTGATATATTGCTTTATCTCCTATAATTTCTACACAGTCACGATAGGCGGCAATATTGCGATCCAATTCGGAAGCAGTAACTTCTACGGTTTCATGTTCCTTAAACCGGCGAGCAGTCTCTTTCATAACTGAAAAAGCCTCCGGTAATATTTCATTTAATACTTCCTGTGTTATGTTATAAGCTTTCTTTTCTAACGTATCTATCTCTTTGTAAAAAGCTTGTTTTTCCTGAACATCCATATCATAATTGGCATCAATATATGCCTGAATTTCAGCAATACGCGCTTCTTCTTCTTTAACCTTTTCAGAAATTATTTCTTTAAACTCAATGGTTTTGTGCCGTAATTCATCGTTTGTTAGTTCTTTGATTGGTTCGTAGGCATGTAATACATTTTGAAGTATTGGCCTCAGTTCTTTCATATCCCTGTCGGCTTTAGTCCCAAATAGTTGTCCTAAAAAATTTGCCATATTATCTGTAATTTAATTGCTTGCAAAAATACAAAAAAAGTATTGTGTGAAAATAGATTTTAAGGGGCTGTTTTTTGATAATCAGGAATCTATTTTTGATCGAACATTGCTTTTTTTCATCTCTTTTAACATTGATTATCCAAAATTGTTTTATAAATATTTTATATCCTACTTGTTTTTCTCATATTATTTCGTAAAGATCTATTTAAAAAGCACTTAAAATTCGAATTAAGAGATTATGGTGTTTTTTTTTATAAAATCATACGTCAATTATGAGATAAATGTATTTTTGCATTTTAGATAATAAAAGGGCATTGATGAAACGTATTTTTTTTATTTTTTTATTAGTTAATTTTTCATTTTCTGCATATTCTCAGATAAATACAATTGATTTAAAAGCTGTTTTCAAAGGCAAATACAGACTTGAAACTTACAATTATACAAATTGGAAACCCAATTCGGATCAGTTTGCCTATGTCGACTCTAAAAATAACACTGAAATTACTTTATTTGATGCCAAAACGGGTAAAAAGACGGTTCTTGTTACTATTAAAGATTTAGTATCACTATTTCCCAAAAAACATATTACCGAAATTCCCTCTTTTAAATGGATAGATGAAAAAACTTTCTATTTTCCGAGAATACAAGCTCTTCTTCATCTTACTGAAGACGGATTTACAGGAGATACGATCCCATTTTTTGATGGAGAAATTATCAGTTCTGATATATTGGCTCGTCTTTTTGTAATTAAAGAAAATGATGGTCACGTTTTTGTTCTGAGTGGAAAAAACAATTTTGAAAAGATATTACTTTGTCCTGATACCGGAAATAATATTGTTTTCGGGGAATCTGTTCATCGCAGTGAATGGGGCATTCAAGAGGGACAATATCTTTCTCCCCGGGCCAATTACATAGCCTTTTACAGAATGGATGAAAGCATGGTTGAAGACTATCCTTTGGTTAATACCTCTACGCCAATTGCTACCTTAAATCGAATGAAATATCCGATGGCCGGCAGAAATAGTCACATTGTTACTCTTGGGGTTTTTGATGTCAACCAATCTGTTTTACAGAAGAAATCTGTTTTTCACTATCTTCATACTGAAAAAGAAGACGGAGAATTTCTTACCAATGTAACCTTTTCTCCTGATGAAAGATTTATCTATATTTCTCATCTGAACCGTGAACAAAATCATCTTAAATTAATAGAATATTCGGTGGTTTCAGGAGAAAAAACAAGAGTAATACTTGAAGAATCCGATGCCAGATATGTTGAACCTGATTCTCGTATGATTTTTTTAAAAAACAACCGATTTATTTGGCAAAGCGACCGTGATGGTTGGAATCACTGTTATCTCTACGATTTTTCCGGAAAAATGCTTAAGCAGATAACAAAAGGAGCATGGGAGGTCATTGAAGTTTCCGGATTAGACAAAAATGAACAATTCCTTTATTTCATAACTAACAAAGACAATCCTACTGACCGATATCTGTATTGTGTCAATTTAAAAACCGGGGTCCTGCTTAATTTAACTCCGGAACAGGGAACACATAAACCACTATTTTCTTCAGATTGTAAATATTTTATTGATTTTTTTGAAAATCTTACAACACCACAAAATATATATTTTTGTTCTTCTGACGGTAAAAAAAGAGAGCTTCTTTTGACTTCTAATAATCCCTATACAGAACATGCTCTCGGAACCACTTCAATTTTCTCTATAAAAAATCATAACGGAGATAACTTATATTGTCGTTTGATTTTTCCGCCCGACTTTGATAAAAGCAAGAAATATCCTTGCTTGGTTTATGTTTATGGTGGACCTCATTCTCAAATGGTTACTAATACCTTTATGTCAGGGGGTGTATTTTTAAATTATTTAGCCCAAAAGGGGTTTGTCGTTTTTTGCATGGACAATCGCGGAACAGCAAATCGTGGTGCAGATTTTGAAAAAGCTATTCACAGACAATTGGGGGTATTGGAAATGGAAGATCAATTATGCGGAATTCAGCATCTTAAATCGCTACCCTATATTGACACAACTAACATTGGTATTGATGGCTGGAGTTATGGGGGTTTTATGGTTTTATCATTAATAACTCATTATCCCGAAATTTTTAAGGCTGCCAGTTGCGGGGGACCTGTTGTTGATTGGCGCTGGTATGAAGTGATGTATGGAGAACGATATATGGATACACCGCTTGAAAACCCTGAAGGATATAACAAAAGTTCTATTTTGCCTGCAATTAAAAATTTACAATGTCCTCTTCTCGTTATGCACGGTGCCCAAGATCACTCGGTAGTGTGGCAGAATAGTTTGGAATTGATTGATCAGGCTGTAAAAGACGGTGTTCAGATTGATTATTTTGTCTATCCATCACACGATCACAATGTTAGAGGAATTGATCGCGTTTATCTCTGGAAAAAATTAGAATTGTTTTATCTGTTACATCTAAAAAATAATTTGTTAAAATAATTTTTGCTTTATTTTTAAAAACCTTAAACAAAATATATTATGAATAAAAAAATTCTTATTGTTGACAAAGTCCACAAAGACCTTGTGGCTAAGATTGCCAAAAGAGGGCTCTCTTGCGAAGTAAATCCATCTATTGACTATCAGACTTTCATGGAGATGAAAGATGAAGTTTTCGGTCTGTTTATCAGAAATCGTTTTAAGATAGATAAAGCTCTTCTTGATGCTAAAAAAAATCTTAGATTTATTGTCAGAATTGGCTCCGGATTGGAAAATATTGATGTTGCTTATGCTGAAAAACTGGGGGTTAGGTGTATTAGCACTCCCGAAGGGAATTCACAGTCTGTGGCCGAACATTGTTTAGGTTTCCTTATTTGTGCTTTAAAACATTTTCCTATTGCCCACGATGATGTACTGCGTGGGGAATGGTTGAGAGAGAAAAACAAAGGGTTTGAAATCGGCTCCCGTACAGTTGGTATTATAGGTTATGGAAATACCGGCAGCGCTTTTGCCAAATTGTTGCAACCTTTTGGATGCAAAATTTATGTCTATGATAAGTTCAATTTTGGATTTGAAGAAGATTATGTTGAGGAAGTTCCCCTCCATACTTTGTTGGAAAAATGTGATGTTCTTTCTGTTCATGTTAATTATTTGCCCGAGAACTTCCATTTTATCAATAATGAATTGCTTAAGATTATTAAAAAACCCTTTATTTTTCTAAATACTTCGCGTGGTGGAGTGGTGGATACTACTGATCTTCTCAAATATATTAAAAATGGGAAAATTCAATTTGCATGCCTCGACGTTCTTGAATATGAAGATGCCCATTTACAATTACTTCCTAAAAATTATTGGCCGCCCGTACTGCATGAATTGGTTCATATGGAAAATGTTTTGGTAACACCACATGTTGCCGGACAAACTTTTGAAGCCGAAAAAAGACACGTTGAGGTTGCTGTCGATAAACTATGTAAAATTTTTGGTTTTTAATCTTAGTTTTTGAGTTCTTACTTTGTTTTTCCACTGCTCATAAATTGTCATTTGCTATTTCTTTTGTATTTTTGCCGCCAAATTAACAATATATTATGGCTATTGAATTGAGCGAACAAGAAATAATCAGAAGAAAAAAATTAGAAGATTTTATTCAACTCGGAATAAATCCATACCCGGCTGAGCTTTTTGAAGTAAATGTTACCAGTAAGGAAATTTTGGAAAAATTTCCGACCGACAACACTTTATTCCAAGAGGTTAGTTTTGCCGGTAGAATAATGAGCCAACGTATTATGGGAGCTGTCTCATTTTTTGAACTTCAAGATGCTCACGGCAAAATTCAAATCTATGCTAAACGTGACGAACTTTGCCCGGGCGATGACAAATCCCTTTATAATTTGGTGTTTAAAAAATTGGATATCGGAGATATTATCGGTGTTAAAGGTTTTGTTTTTACTACCCAAATGGGGGAAATTAGTATTCATATCATAAGCTTTGTCCTGCTAAGCAAGTCTTTACGCCCATTGCCCATTGTCAAGGAAAAAGACAATGTGCTTTACGATGCTTTTCAAGATCCTGAACAAAGATACCGCCAGCGTTATGTTGACCTGATCGTCAATCCTCAAATTAAAGAGACTTTTATCAAGCGGACAAAATTGGTAAATACTATGAGGAATTTTTTGAATGACAAGGGTTATTTGGAAGTTGAAACCCCTATTCTACAACCACTTTATGGCGGTGCAGCCGCACGTCCATTCAAGACTTTTCATAATAAGCTGGATATGACCCTCTACCTTCGTATCGCTGATGAACTCTATCTGAAAAAATTAATTGTTGGGGGCTTTGATGGTGTTTATGAGTTTTCAAAAGATTTCCGTAACGAAGGGATGGATCGCTTTCACAATCCTGAATTTACTCAAATGGAACTGTATGTTCCTTACAAAGATTACGAGTGGATGATGAATCTGGTGGAAGAAATGGTAGAAACGGTTGCTCTTGCTCTTCATGGGACGACTAAAGTTCCTGTCGGAGACAATATCATTGATTTTAAAAGACCCTGGAAACGCTTTACCATGTATGAAGCTATAAAAAACTTCACCGGAATTGACATTTCTGAGATGGATGAATCCCAGTTGGTTGAAGTGGCCCAAAAGGTTGGGGTGGAAGTGGATGCCTCAATGGGAAAAGGAAAGTTAATAGACGAAATTTTTGGTGAAACCTGCGAAAAATATCTTATACAACCTACTTTTATCTATGATTATCCTCTTGAAACATCTCCGCTTACAAAAAAACATCGTGCTAAACACGGCTTGACAGAACGCTTTGAAGCTGTCTGCAATGGAAAGGAAATCTGTAATGCCTATTCTGAGCTGAATGACCCTCTTGATCAAAGGAGACGTTTTGAAGAACAACTTGAACTTGGCAAACGTGGAGATGCCGAATCTATGGTGCTGGATGAAGATTTTTTACGTGCTCTCGAAATAGGAATGCCTCCTACAGCAGGACTCGGTATCGGTATAGACAGGCTTTCGATGATTATGACCAATTCAGCCTCTATTCAGGATGTGCTCTTTTTCCCGCAAATGCGCCCTGAAAAAAAACAGGATACCACCAATGATTCTGATTTCATTGCATTGGGGGTCCCTGAATGTTGGATTCCGGTTCTTAAAAAACTGAATATTCTGACTCTTGATAATCTTAAAACAGCGAACCCTAATAAATTACTGAACGACCTGGGCGGAATGCGAAAGAAACTTAAAATGGATGTTCCGGCAGTTCAATTGACAGAAATTAATGGGTGGATAGAAAAAATAGTGTAAAATATAACAGACGTTAAAATTTTTTGTATTTTTGCCGCTCTAATGCCCAGATGGCGGAATTGGTAGACGCGCCGGTCTCAAAAACCGGTGAGGTAACACTCGTGCCGGTTCGACCCCGGCTCCGGGTACGGAAGGAAAGAAGAAAGCCCTTGAAAATCAATACTTCAGGGGCTTTTTAGTTTCCATTGGTTCAACAATGGTGAAACATTTAGAAGAAAATTGAAAGATTTTCAGCAAATACAAAATCAAATTAATCCATTTTCCTTCATCTATTTTTCAAATGAAGAGGAATAATATTCTGTTTTTAGCAACTTTTTATTAGAAATGAAATAATTATAATTATGGTGACTATTGCACCTATAAGATAAATTAGAGCTGAAGTAGTTGATTGAACTGGTTGCGATTGATCTTGTCCGCACTTTTTACAAATTTGTTCATTCTCTGGAACTGGTTCATGGCATTTTTTGCAATTCATAATAAATATATTTAGTTGACAAAATTTATTTCAAGCTCAATACAATAATTTATAACAAAATTAAAAGCACACTAACTAAAACCCCAATAATACCACCTGTAATTAAAAATGTAGTTCCCATAACATTAGGAACTTTTTCTTTCCCTGCTTCTTTAGTTATAAATTTTGAAGTATAAGTTATCTGTTTACCTTGATATTCTATTGGTATTGAGACAACAAGATTATCAGAAGATCCATTTATTATCGGTCTTATAGCCCAATAACCACTTGTGTATCTTGTTGCTTCAGCCCAATATACATTATCAGAAGGAGAAATATATTCACGATAATTAGTTTTACCAATTATTATAGTCGGGAGTTGAGTTTTATTTTTATCAATATATTTTGTTCCCCCATGTATTACTGCAGAAGGATACCCATTCACTATAATTACTGCTTCATCCCATAAAATTTTCATTTTATAGTCTTGAAGATTTTCAAAGTCAACTATTAAATGTCTTTTATCTGATTCAAGACTAATACACAATTTTAATAAACTATCCTGATAACACATAGTATCTGTTGCAAAGGTTTTGATATTATTATCCTCCTCAATTTGCATGGATAACATATTTGTCTTATACAAAGTCACACTTGTACTACAAGAAGCAAAAACTATACATAAGGCAAATAAACAACATTGAATTAATGTTTTTTTCATAAAAAATTATTTTTAATTACCCTGCAAATATACAAATATTATCACTAAAAATTAATTTTTTTCATTTTCAAGATTTTCAGTGAATCTTTTTATAAACTCATCATCCCCCAAAATAAAGGTGGTAGTTTCAATTTCCGATATTTCAAGTAACTGTTTTTTCTGATCCGGTGTTATTTTGCCTGCTTTCAAAATTGATAATAGAAGGATCTTTCCTTCCTTAGTTAACTTTGTTTCTTCATTTTCATTTTTATTCATCTTCATAAATTTTAAATTCTATTTCATTAATAATTCTGTTTATATCTTCTTCAGATAGGTTGTTGAGGTTTATATCTGCATTTACTGTTTGTTGGTTAACCCTTGGAATGACAAATTGAATCAATCCTGAAATGATTTTCCACCTTTCAACTGAACTGACTTTCTTTAGATCACATTCGAGCTGAGTTGTGTTGTCATTGATTAATTTTATGATCCACTCTTTCATCAAAATTGTACTTTTATTGGGCTTGCCTTTAGGCCTCCCGGATGGGTTGTTGGTAAATCCTTTTCTTGCCATATCTCTTAATTTTTGTTGTAAATGTTTGTTGTTTTCAAGAAATGTGTTCTTTTCTTCATTGTTGCAATGGTTTTATAAATGATTCTTTGATTAATTCTGAAATATCAAATTCCGATACTTCCGATTCCTGCAATTTGTCAAGTGATTTTTTGATTGTTGCCTTCCTACTATTCTTGTCAGTTTGACAGAGCACCTCATCCGGGAATGAATTTATC
>JAEWNB010000133.1 GCA_023392945.1 Bacteroidota bacterium | reverse complement strand
AACAATTATACTGAAAATGGATTTAACTTGCCTGTTCAAGATAGTGCCGGATTATTTACCTACTACCTCTATCTTTCATCACAATCAGGATGTGATAGTACTATATCGCTGAATCTGACTGTGAATCCGTTGCCTGATATGAGTGGGCATACTATCTCAGGTTCTGCTTTCATCTTTGAAGAAGGACCTTATATGTATACCATTTCAGCCGTTCCCAATGCGGAACTCTATCAGTGGACCATCACCAATCCGAATTGGACTTTAGCTCAAAGCACCATCAATAATGTTCAACTGACCATTCCGACAGCCGGTATGGGGACTCTTTCAGTCATTGCTGTTAATGATTGCGGACTCTCTTCTCCCGCCGAACTTATTATTCAATCTACAATTTCAGTAACGGAAATTGATAAGCTTGCCAATATTGACATTTTTCCAAATCCTACTACACAATATGTAACGGTTCGAAATAATGACCCCTTATTGGTTATGACTTCAATCCGAATTTTTGATATAAATGGAAAATTGGTTAAAATTATTAAAGTTGAAGATGCAAATGAAACCCAAATCGAGTTGCAGGATTTTAGCAATGGAATTTATTTCCTTAAAGTATTTTCAGCCGAGAAGCTAATTACTACTTCAAAGATTGTGAAAAATTGATGTAATAGATAGGGAAACTTCAGCTTTTATATTTATAAAGTCCGACGGTGAGTATAACATGCCGTCGGATTTTCATTTCTGACCTTGCAAGTGTTGGGTGATTGTGATTATGGTTCGGGTCAGTAACTTCTGCCGCTCTCTGTGTTACAAAGATCTCTATTTTACAGTTTTTTTCTAATCAGTTACTCATTATTTCTAATGAAACGCTGTTGCTTTATTAATTACGATTCTTTAGACGGATAAATATAAAAAAAGACAAGCTTTTAAAGCTTGTCTTTTTTTGTGGGAGTTGAGGGATTCGAACCCCCGACCCTCTGCTTGTAAGGCAGATGCTCTAAACCAGCTGAGCTAAACTCCCTTTCTTGTTTGAGGCTGCAAAAATACATTTTTTTTTCTTTCCTCATCCATATTTTTTCTTTTTTTTTCTATTTCTTTTCAATACTCTGAAATTCAATAAAATATTTTTTCTAAAATTGAAATCCTACCATTAAATTGATATACGCAGGCTTTTTTGAGTTCCTGTCACTGAAGAATGTCATTAGGGATTGTCGGTAGGAAATATCAACCGTAACAAAAAAGAGCTTAACCCCAAGACCAGCTGTTACTAAAAACTGATTTTTCTGTAAATTGTCTATGCTGTAGTTGAAGTCGTTGTCAGTTACTTTAAGCAAAGGTTGATAAATTACCCCTACATGAGGTTGTAACGCAATTTTGGGAACAAGGGGTATATAACCCACCAACTTAACGGGAACTTGTAAATAGCGAGCCTCAATGACTTCTTTTACAGTGTTCATTGACAAACTGTCCAAATCCATTTCAAATGTACCTTTATTAAAAAGATAGCCAATGCCAACTTCTGCATAAACATATCTTCCAACTCTTATAAATGCCCCGAATTCTCCGGATACCAGTTTGTCCATATAGTCATTTATACTTAAATCTTTGGTCAGTAAAAAGTTTGTGCCAACCCTGAACCCCCATTGAATTAGAGATGGCTTATCTTTTGTCATTGTTTGTATAGAACTAAATTCTTCAATTTGTGTTTTATAACGTAAAGAATCTACATTCCCGGCAAAAGAAAATAGTGTAGCTATTAAAAATGTAAGGATAAGAATGGATTTTTTCATGATAATTGATTTTAATTCTAACAATTAAAGAGTCATATTATTGTATCTCTTCAGTATGATTATTTTCTTTATCTTCTTTTGTATTGTAAAGATTCATTGTCCTTTGAAGTCCGATGGATACAAAAGATTTAATAATTTCTGTGGATTTAACAATAGCCTGATTTACAGTAGATTTTAGCTCATCATCAGTAAAACGACTTAATACATAATCAACCTGATACCCCTGGGCATAATTTTTTCCTATCCCAAATCTTAGTCGTGGAAAGTTCTGATGCCCCAACATTTCAATAATATGATTAAGTCCGTTGTGCGAGCCTCCACCTCCTTTTGGTCTGATACGCAATGTGCCTAGTGGAAGGTCAAGATCATCGGAGATGACAATAGAATTGCCAACTTCTATTTTTTCGTTTTCTAACCAGTAACGAACGGCTTTTCCGCTAAGATTCATGAAGGTAGTGGGTAAAATTAAAATCAAAATTTTCCCTTTGTATTTAGTACGCGCAACATAAGCATAGCGATCACTTTTGAAAGTAATACCTAATTCCGATGCAAGCTTACTAACTACTTCAAAGCCGATATTATGCCTTGTCCCTGCATACTGAGTTTCTGCATTTCCTAACCCGATGATCAAATATTTTTTGTTGTCTTCCACAATACTTTATTTTTGTTTTAAGACCATCAATCTTATACTTCTTGAGGTTTATCAGGCTCTTCTTCTGATACCATGTTGACTAAAAATGAGAAATTAAGTTTCCCGTATTTTCTGTGGTCAAAGAATTTGGGATGTGAAGAGAAGTCGTATTCCCGCGAATGCTCCATTATCAGCCAGCCATGTGGTTTGAGCAGATTATTGGAAAATACATTCGATATAATTTTGTCAATATCTTTTAAATCATAAGGGGGATCTGCAAAAATAATGTCAAATTTTTGAGAGCATCTCTCCGTAAATAGAAAAGCATCACTTTTGATAACTAAAAGATTCTCATAATGCAGTTTCTCTGCAGTCTTTTTGATAAAGTCAACACACCCTGCATGATTGTCAACGGCAATAACAGAGGGGGCTTCTCTGGATGCAAATTCAAGAGAAATATTTCCGGTACCTGCAAAAAGATCTAAAACAGAAACACTGTCAAAAAAAAAGTAATTATTAAGTATATTAAATAAACTCTCTTTGCCTAAATCAGTTGTGGGGCGAACAGGTAAGTTTGCCGGTGCAATGATATGTTTTCCTTTATTTTTTCCGCTAATAATTCTCATGATTACCTCAATATTATGTTTGTCAATCTAAAATCTGACGAATGCTCAATAGTTCTCAATATTAAAAAATACACTCACAGGTGTGAAAGTATTTCGTTACTATTTCATTGATTTTAGTACTTTTATTTTGGAAAAATATTATTTGGCAATTATCAACCTTAATTCCGTATTGTTTAATTAAATTAAGCAAATAATATAATATATCATATTCTGAAGTGAAACTAAAACGATTAACCAAATGTACCTTATGCGACATAATTAAAATATAGTCAGCATATGAATCATTGATGGAGATAGCAAGCGAATTATCTGAGTTATAAAAAGAATGATCCTTTAAGTTTTTGAAAATTAAACTTGCAAGATGGGTAAAGCTTGGAGCATTACTAATTTTCTGAATGGCATTCAGTTCATTGTGATTGATAAAATAGGCTGCATTATAGTTCTCCATTTCTTCCACTTTCAATTGTCCTCCTTCTGAGATGTCGAACTGAGAACCAAGAGCTTCGTATTCTGTTGATTCATCGTATAATACTTTAGGTATTAACAAAGGGGGAAATAAATCATAGATAATATCAATCTTTTCAGTCTCAGGGTTTTCTAAGACAAAATAGTCTTTAGCAAAAAGTGGTAAAAAGGAAATCGAGGTATTCGAATGCGTTTTTTCAAGAATATTACCCGATATTTCTTTTTTAAAAAATGAAAATCCATTCGGAAAAAGAAGAATGGATTTTGAATTATTAAGTAAAAACAGTTTACTCATTTTATTCCCAACTGCCGGCAGTGTTGGCTTCTGTTAAAGAACCCATCCACATCGGTTTATATTGAAGTCTGTATTGTTTTTCTTCAGAAAGATCTTTAAACATTATAAAGTTGATCATCTTTTTAAATATGGAAGCATCTTCCGGAGTAATGCTTGCAGGCATATTGGAGAGAATGTCATCCAAAGGAACCTCAACTCTGTAAACCGGAATTTCATAAGTCTTGCTGGCAATTTTTCCGGTCTGAATCTGGAATTTTTTTCCGTTTGTAAAAGGAATATATTGAAAATTTTGAATATATTTTTCGATAGTAGGGTCTGCTTCAAGAATTCTATCTATTGCAGGAACGGTTACTATTTCCTTTTTGATAAGACCTGCTTTAAAAGCATCGGCTTCGCTCATCCCTTCAGGAATATTACCGACATTCTTAATAATGTTAATTTTTCCATTCTTAACAAAATCAACTAAAGTGTCAACATCCCCGGCATATTTCTTATGTTCATTTTTATATATGGCTTCAACAGTCCGAAGGGTAATTAATCGGTTTTTGATTTCTGTATGACGGTCCTCATAAACAGTTCTAAATTTTTCAGGACGCATGATACTTCTAAAAGCTAAAATGGATAGAAATATTACAACAATGACTAATAAAATGCGCAAAGCTGTTTTCATAATGTATTCTCTATTTTTATATCAATAACTATGTTTAAAATTGTGAGCAAAAATAGTAAAAATTCTTATAGCATTTCAACAATCATAAAAAAAAGTCTAATTTATAGGCTAAAAAGTAATCCTGTTAATTCCGGGAGAGTATTGATTTTCAATCAAATTTCTAATTTTAAGATAATCATCTTCATGCTCAACAAAATCCAAGTTATGAGATTCAACAATTAATATTGGAATATGATTGTAATGTTTAAGATAATTAATGTAGCTGTCTTGTATGTTGATTAAGTAATTTGCAGAAATCTCCTTTTCATACTCTCTGCCACGCTTGGAAATATTTTTAAGAAGAGATTCACTGTTGTTATATAAGTAAATGATCAAATCAGGCTTGGGGAGATATGATGAAATGATATCATAAACTTTTGAAAATAAATTATATTCATCTCCGGGTAGATTGTTCTTGGCAAAAATTATGCATTTGTCAATGAAATAATCAGCAATGACTAAATCAGTGAAAAGATCGCGCTGGGAAAGCAGACTTTTTAACTGCTGATAACGGTCTGTCAGGAATGTCATTTCAACAGGAAAGGCGTAATGAATAGGATCTTTGTAGAATTTTGGAAGAAAATTGTTGTCGGCAAATCGTTCCAGTATTAACTCCGCATTAAAATCAACGGCAAATTTCTGAGCAAGTGTAGTTTTGCCGGCACCGATGCATCCCTCTATGACAATATAATTGTATTTCATGGTGCGAATCTTAATTGGCAATCTTGAGTTCTCGTAAGGGATTCATGATGAAATCCCTTTCTCTCATTTTGGGATGCGGAATGGTAAGTCTTTCGCTTTCGATTATTTCATTTCCGTATGTCAGGATGTCAATATCAATAGTTCGGTCATGATATTCAGGAATGCCATTAATTATCTTACTTTTATTGTCCCTTCCGAGTTTCTTTTCGATAAGTTGTATAATATCCAGAATTTCAAGTGGTTTTGCTGAAGTGTTGACCACAATCACCTGATTTAAAAAATTGAATGAATCAAATCCCCAAGAGGAAGTTTCATAAATGGAAGATTTTTTTACAATATCCCCAATTTCCGCATTGATCAGATCAATGGCACTGGAAAGGAATTTTTCACGATCTCCCAAATTGCTCCCAAGAGATAATACAACTTCTTGCACTTTTTCAATAGTTTTTTCGAGTTGCAAAGGTACGATTTTTTAAAAAATATCACAGTATATTGATTCCAAAAATTATACTATATTTGAACCTTCTTTTGAAGTTAGATATTTCGTTTTCATAAATAATCTTAAAAGACAATGAATCAGAATATTTTAGAATTATGGCCGGAGTTAATGTGGATAAAAAATGAAACATTACGAGAGCAAACTGCCAAAACATGGGAATTGGCTTTGGATAAGTCAGTACTTACTACCACGGATTTGAAAAGAATACCTTTTACTCTGCTCTGTGGTCCTGATCTGAAAGTTACTTTTATGGATCACAAACGTTCGGTTGTTCATATTGCAAAAGATGCAGGTGAGAAAATAAATGCCATGTTTCATGGGGAGCTTCCTGTTGATATGGATGTCCTGATAGCCGGGGCTATTCTTTGTGATGTTGGTAAACTTGTCGAATATGAACTTAATGTCGATGGTAAAGCTGTTCAAGGTTCATACGGAAAGTACCTTCGCCATCCTTTCTCAGGTGTTTCTCTTGCAGAACAGTGTGGGGTGCCTTCTGCAGTTTGCCATATTATTGCTACACATGCCGGTGAGGGAAATATGGTGAAACGTACAACCGAAGCCTATATCGTTCATCATGCTGATTTTATGACATTTGAACCATTTAAAGAGAGGCTTGTTGTTAATAAGTAAATATTTTAATTATGTCAGAAAAAAAAATATTTCGTAGTAGAATTAATCGCAAAATTGCAGGTGTTTGCGGAGGTTTGGGTGATTATTTTAATATTGACCCGACTTTGGTTCGGATACTGTTTTTGATATTTCTCCTTTTTGGTGGGGGCGGGCTCCTGCTCTATATAATTTGTTGGATTGCCGTTCCTGAAGAAATGAATTAATTTTAATTTTATTATTATGGAAAATAAACGATTGACAAGAAGTAGTCATAATAGGATAATATCAGGGGTTGCTGCGGGTATTGCCGAATATCTTGATATTGACCCTGTTATTGTAAGAATTATTTTCGTTTTCTTGCTTCTATTTGGAGGTGGCGGATTGCTTCTCTATTTAATCCTACTTTTTATTATGCCTGATGACAGGCAACCTCTGAATGAAAAAAAGTCCGAAAGTCATAGTGGCGATTTTGTGGTCGATGACAAAGGAAATGTTGGAACAG
>JAEWNB010000121.1 GCA_023392945.1 Bacteroidota bacterium | reverse complement strand
CTTCTTCATCAGTTACCACACAGACAGCTTTTACTCCGCCATCATCAAGCACGAACATGTCTCCGCGCTCCAGATATCGGTCTATCATAGACTCTTGCTCGTCAGCAAGCAATAACAAGTCTATATGTTGCTTTTTGTTTTCTGTTAGTTGAATTATATTCATCATCTTTTTTAAACCGCAATTATAATATCTATGGCAAAATTTTAAATAATGACTTTAGCCTCTTGTTCCCACAAAATATTTTTCTATTTTGATAGATGTTTTTTATATAAGGGAGATATCATATTTTAAAAATGTTATGAATTAGTCCTTTTTGTGATTAATAACTCCAACGAATTCACCAATAATTCGAAAATCGTCGGCTTGATCTTCATCGATGATGATTGGATTATAAGTAGAATTTTTAGGCTCTAATATAATTGATTCATGCCACCAATTTCCATCAGAATTGTATGCTTTATTGCTGGTATATATTTTGATTGAATAGCTGCCACTATAATCTGCATCATAGAAATTATGATGTTGAGCCAATACTACTTTGCCTTGACGGCTACCAGAAGGATTACTCCTAAATACACAATAATCACCATCATAAATCAGTGGCTCCATTGAATTCCCCACAGCTTGTACTACATACATGTTACGATTTAATTTACCCATACCTTCTACCTTTATCCATCCCTTTTCTTCAACATTTTCTCCTTCTCCAAAATATCCACATGCAGCCTTGATTGAATAAAAAGGTAGAAAGTCGATATATTTTACATCATCATTTACCGTGTCTTCAATTCGTGTAATGGACTTACTCTTTTCCTGATTTTCTATCAAGTCCATGAAATGTTGAGCAAGTGGTTTATCGCAGAAATAGACATAGCAGCCTTTCATCCCACGAGTCATTAATGTCCTGTACGTGTTTTTTATAATTTCATCAGCATCTTGTAATGCTTTCTTGTTGTCTTTTTTTAGATAACTTTTAAATCCAGCAATAGAACGATCTTTAGTAGAGCGTTTAAGTACATCGGTGACTATTTTATTATTTTCATAACGTATATCCATACCTACTATTACACCTACGTAATCAAGCTCTAGTCCTTGACAAGTATGAATACACCCAATTTGATTAACGGATTCATCTCCTAAAATCCAAGGAACATTTGAATTAAAGTTCCACTGTTTCTTGAAGTTAAACTCTGGTATTACTATATCATATTCATTAATATCTTTCTGACTTTTCCAATCCCAGCAATATCCAGCAACAAGTCTTGATTTGTTGTTTGTTCGGTTTTTGTTTTTTATGGCATCAAATAGTTCATTAGGATCAGAGAATATTCGAAAATCATAATCGTCAGACGAAATTTTAATGTTTGCTGTTTCTCTAATTTGCAATGCATTATCTAGCCAACTTAAATAGCCATCAGATCCGTTACAACGAAATTGGGATTCAAGTTTCGTTGTATAAACAACAGCATTATATGAATCTGCAATTCTTTTAATTTCTCTTTTTGTCCCTATATCTTTTATATGTATTCGTTGTTTGTCATCAACAAAAAAAACTGAAAACTTTGCAGAGCGAATTATCTCTAAGATTTGGTTTTCTCCTAAATTACTGAAGAGTCCACTCTTTTCGTTAAGCCGGTGTGCTTCATCAACGATAAGAGCACCGAAGGTGCTTTCAGGAACGTCAATAAATTTTCCACTGCCAACGAATAGATTGTCAATATATGATTTTTTGAAGGATCCTGATAGTTTATTGGTATAGACACTTCTTGGTGCTGCATTCTTTGATACGTATTGGGTGACAATTCCTTGTTTGGTTAGTTGTACGAGGAGATTGACCGCTACAACGCTTTTACCTGTTCCTGGCCCTCCTTCAACAATTAATACATGTTTTTTTCCAGCATTAGCCTTGTTTGCCATTTCAATAGCTGTCTCAAAAACAACCTTTTGATCATCCAGCAATACAAACTCTTGATTCCCTTTAATCATAGAAGTAAGAGCGTCAGCCAATTGTTTAGAAGGTCTAAGTTTCCCTTTATCAATAAGCCAAACAATGTCATCTTTAGCTCCATATTTGATGCGGTCTTTTATGAAGTTTTGTAGCTTTTGCGCATCTGTTTTAAGAAAAACAGGGGCTTTTTCTATATATTCACTATATATAGGATTAGTAATAACATCATCTGTTTGATAGTTATGTAAAAATGCACAAGGAGATATATTGATACCTTGGTCTCTTATTGTTTCATTATAATTTATGAGCATATATGCATATGACCATGCTTGATAAGAAGGGTGTGCTACCTCGCTTTCTCCATGTTGAAAACGAGTTTTTACTAATGCTGACTTAGGTGATAGTTTTGCCTGTTCCCACTGTTTTAGTTCAATAATAACAACATGACCTTTGTTCTCATTATCGAAACCCGAGATAATAAAATCTATTCGTTTTGACGTCAGTGGTATTTGATACTCAATAGCAATACTAGCGTCATTCGGAATATCTGGTGTGTCGATAACCTTGTACATGTGAATCATTGAATTTCTCCATGATAGAACTTCATTATAAGAAGTATGTCTTCCCAAATGCGCTAAGAATGCATTTTCTATTTCATCCGCAATTGTGTTATTGAAGACGTCATTGATAAAAGTTTTTTTTGAAGCATGATATACAATCATAATTCGGTATATTTTCTGGCAGATCCTTTCGATTTCTCTATAGGATATTTATTTGCATTATTCGTAATCTTATCTGAAATTATTTTCTTGATGTCTAAGTCATACTTATTAGCAATAAGAAAGGCATAGTTAAAAATATCTGCCAATTCTTCTTTTATTTTTTCTATATTTACTTCTTCAGCTTTCTTCCATAGAAAAGCTTCGTTTAATTCTGCTGCTTCTATCGATAGAGCTAATGCTAAATCTTTTCCATTATGGAATTGGTCCCAGTCACGTTCCTTAGTGAAAGAGACTATTTGTTCCATAATTTCCATTATATCAGATTTATTTGTTTTCATGATTATATACTTTTAATACGCAAGTTACAAAAATATAAATAATTTTAAGATGAGACAGGAATTCGTTTGAAAAACAATTTAAAAATATCAATTTGATTTCGTTAAAGTGGGTTGTCTTTGATCCGTAATTTTTTGGAGTTTTATCAAAGGTTAGCATTGAATCTTATTCCTATTTTTTGTACATCAAACTTTCTTCTGATATCAATTTCATCATTGTCTCCTCATTTACAGTATCTGTAGTAGAAATGCGAATCAGACGGAGACCTAACTTTGAAAAGATCCTGTCTTTGAGTGCATCACGAGATTGCTGTGAGTCACTTCCTCTTTTTTCTAATCGCTAGCTTGTCTCTAATCTAAGTTTACCTATGCCGCAATTTTCGGAAGCGGCGACTTCAAAGTCGCCCAATTCATCCCGTAAATCGCTTTTAAGTGTGTGTACAGTCGGTAAATTAGGTCAAGAAATAGTTTAGAGGCTTCCTTGGCAATTTTTGCGCACATCTTTTTGATATTAAAGGCAATGACAAAGAAGGCAAAGTCCATTG
>JAEWNB010000137.1 GCA_023392945.1 Bacteroidota bacterium | reverse complement strand
TGGATACTTGGTTCTCTTCCTGGTTGTGGCCTTTGTCGGTATTCGATGGAATTAGAAATCCTGATAATGAAGAGATAAAATATTATTATCCAACGGCTGTCTTAACAACTGCCCCTGATATTATTTTCTTCTGGGTTGCCCGTATGATTATGGCCGGGGTTGAATACCGGAATACAATTCCATTTAAAGATGTCTATTTTACCGGGACAGTTCGTGATAAACTCCGTAGGAAGATGTCAAAATCGCTTGGCAATTCTCCGGATCCGATTGATTTAATGGATAAATATGGCGCTGATGGAGTTCGTCTTGGAATGTTGCTGAGCTCTCCTGCAGGTAATGACCTCCTGTTCGATGAATCGTTGTGCGAACAAGGTCGTAATTTCTGCAATAAGGTGTGGAATGCTTTCCGCCTCGTGAAAGGGTGGGAGATAGATGAAAACGGAACACAGCCTGAACATGCTGCTATTGCAATCCGTTGCTTTAATAATCGCATGAATCTTGTTGCTAATCAGATTAATGATGATTTTGAAAAATACCGCCTGTCTGATGCTCTGATGGCTGTTTATAAATTAATTTGGGACGATTTTTGTTCCTATTTTCTCGAAGTGGTTAAACCTCCTTATCAAAAACCGATTGATGCCATAACATATTCGGGCATTATTGACATATTTGAAAAACTGATGCAGCTATTACATCCTTTTATGCCTTTTATTACGGAAGAAATTTGGCATGGGCTTAGGGAAAGAAATGAAAATGAAGCTATCATGCTGACACAGATGCCGCAGTTTGATCCTTCCAAATGTAATCATGAGCTGTTGAGCCGTTTTGAAAATGCCCAGAAAGTGGTGGAAGATATTCGCAGAATTAGAACTCAGAAAAATATTGCTCAGAAGTATGCTATTGATTTATATGTCCATAAAAATATAAATCAAGCTGATCAGGAAATGGATTCGGTAATTTCTAAATTGTGCAATGTTTGTTCCATTCGCTATGTCAATGATAAAGTGGATGATGCTATTTCTTTCCTTGAACAAAATGTGGAATATTTTATTCCCTTCTCCGAAAATATTGACAAAGAAGAGGAATTGCTGAAATTAAACGCCGACCTTAAATATGCGGAAGGTTTTCTGCAGTCGGTTTTGAAAAAATTGTCCAATGAAAAATTTGTCAATAGCGCTCCTGAATCTGTTATTGCTCTTGAACGCAAAAAACAGGCAGATGCAGAAGATAAAATTAAAATATTGAAAGAGAAAATTGCAAAACTGAAGTGATCTTGCTTTAGTTTAGCAATTTAATAGATTTACCTAATATTAATGTCAATAAATTAAGATGCTATGAACCACGTATTTCGCTTTACTCTATTGGTCGGAATCTGCATTCTGTTGATATTTTTTCTAGATATTCCTAATAAGTTTCCTTTGATGATAGGTGCAATTGTCGGAGTGCTACTCGGTTATATTATCGGTTTTTATATTCACAAGAGAATTAAAAAGAAGAACAATCTCGATAAAGAGGAATAAGCTAATTGATAAAAAAAAGTGTATTATGGGAACTGATATTCATGCTTTTATTGAATATAGAGAAAGAAATAATGAGAATAATTCTTGGAAATCCTTTTCCTCTGATGAATTATTGTTGGAAAGAGATTACACCATGTTTTATATCTTAGCTGAAGCTAGAGGAGATGCCCCAAACTCATTTAAGGCGAAAGGAAAAATACCAATTAATGAATTAAGTGTATATATTCGAGATTCAAGGTTCTTATTTATTGGAGAATTTAGTGAAGAATTTGAAAAATCTCTGAGGGATTGCACTATTGAAGAGGCTATTGAATATAAAGAAAAATATGGTTGCAGTATATATTATGTTGACAATATCCCATGTTGGGTGGATGATCCTGATTTTCATACAGACACATGGCTGTCATTTTCTGAATATCAACAAGCATTAATTTTCTATAAAGATTACAAAGAACAGATGCCTCAAATTTGCTATATGGCTACTTATAAATCTATGGAAGCTTTTGAAAATGCCGGATATGATACTCGACTTGTACTCTATTTTGATAATTAAATTGTCAATATTTTCTGATTATTAAGCATTTAAAGGGCTTATTTGACAACTTGCGATAGAAATAACTATATTTGAATATTAAGTTTTAAGTTTTTTTTGAAGGTAAAAGCGATAATTATGAAGAACTTCCTTAATTAATCGCTGAAGTCAAAGAAATTTATGTGGTGGACTACTATTATAGTAGGATTTATTACTTTCATCGTAGCTTGTCCAAGAGACACTTTAAAATTTATTAATCATAAAATAATGCTTTATGATAAATGAAATAAGAAGGGAAATTTTAGGAGCAAAAAATGTTAATAAATGTTATTGATTAAAAATAAATGTTTATTTTTGTCCCGCAAATGGTTTATTTCATGTTAAATCTTAAATAGTAAAAATATGAATGTCATTATTATTACTCTTATTTACGTTCTATCTCCAATTTTAATCATTTATTTATTTCGTAAGTATAAAATCATCAAACAGATTGGAACGGTGATTTTGGCTTATGCAGTTGGTATAATTATGGCTTTGGTGGGATTTGTCCCAGTTGGAGATGCCCCGGATGCTGAGACAATGTCATCCATTCAAAAGTGGATTCAGAATATTGCGGTTCCGTTGGCCATCCCATTGATGTTATTTAATTGTGATTTTAAACTGTGGACGAAGTCTCTCCCTAAAACAATTGCTGCTTTATTGGGGGGTGTTTTGTCAATTATTATTGCGGTTGTCTCAGCCTTTTTTATTTTTAGAAATTCAGGAGTAGATAATTTGGCAAATATTGCCGGAATGATGACGGGAATCTATACCGGGGGAACAATGAATTTTTTTGCTTTAGGACAAGCCCTAAATGTTGATCCAACGACTATTACCTTGGCCTATACTTTTGAAATGCTGGTTACTTTTCCATTTATTATGTTTTTGGTTGCCGGTGGATATAAGTTTTTTAGATGGATAATGCCCTTTGAAGATAAGTCAACCACTGTTGAATCAACAGAAATTAAGGCATTTGAAGAAAATGGAATTGAAAATTACGGAGGTATGTTTACTAAAAAGGTCTTCCCTAAATTATTGCTTTCCTTGTTGATCTCTATCGTTTTCTTGGGAATTGGAGCCGGGTTGTCATTATTGATAACCGGAAAATTAAATGAATTGGTTATCATTTTAACTATTACTACTTTAGCAATTGCAGCCTCTTTTTATAAACCGATTCGGGAACTTCCCAAAACTTTTGAACTGGGGATGTTCTTTATCCTGATTTTCAGTGTGGTGGTTGCTTCACAGTTTGATATATACAGCATCAACACTACTTCAATGAATATATTTTACTTTATATTGTATATTCTGATCACATCGGTTGTGTTGCATATTATTTTCTCAAGAATTACCAAAGTCCCGGGCGATTTATTTGCTGTTGCCCATATCGGATTGCTTTGTTCGCCTCCTTTTATTCCGCCAATTGTGGAAGCCATGAAAAATAAAAAAGTGCTGATTAGTGGAATTGTTATAGGCTTGGTCGGCTATGCAATTGGTACTTATTTAGGGGTGATATTGGCTGAAATATTAGGGAATTTTATGCCTGTTTAAAGCATTTTTTCAACTTTTTTCACCACATTGAGTATTATTTCTTTCGGAAATTCTTTAATGAATCCTTTCTCCTGTAGGAATTGGGTGATCGCATGACTCTCTTCGATATCTTGTTTTGCAGTAAGATAGACTTCTGATTTAGATTTAATATTCAAAGCTACTCCATCTTGAATTGCCTGCATGGCAACCTCTGCTGCAACAGTCGGGAATAATTCACTTTCAAGCATATTTGGCATGATATTATCAGGGGATATTCCTCGTGACCGGGCAAATTCCGCTATTGAGTGAGCGGCTCTGATAGCCATATTATCTGTGATCTTCTTAGAAGAAACCAATAAAGTGCCTTTTAATATTGAAGGGAAACAGATAGAATTATTAACCTGATTGGGAAAATCGCCTCTGCCGGTTGCCACAATGAAAGCCCCTGCTTCTTTGGCAAGGTACGGATAAATTTCAGGAACCGGATTAGCACAGGCAAAAACTATTGATTTGGGAGACATCAGAGAAATCCACTCTTTTTTTAACGTGTCAGGACCCGGTTTTGAGAGCGCAATCACAATGTCGGCACCTTTGAATGCTTCTTCTTGAGTAAGAATATGTTTTGGGTTGGTGATTTTGCACAAATCCCATTGGCGGTAGTATTGAGGATTATTCTGATAATCAGTTCTCCCATCATGAAGGGTCCCTTTATCATCAAACATAATGATGTTTTCCGGTTTTGCTCCGTCGGCAATCATTAGGCGGGCAATGCTGGTATTGGCAGCACCGGCGCCGAACAATACTATTCTTGCATTTTGCAGATTTTTATCTGCCAGTGCTAAAGCATTGATAACACCTGCTAAAGTGACACAGGCGGTTCCCTGAGCATCATCGTGCCATACCGGAATATTGCATTCATCACGAAGAATGTCAAGCACTTTAAAGCAGTTGGGTTGTGAAATGTCTTCCAGGTTAATGGCTCCAAAACTCGGCTGAACCATTTTGACAAAGTCAATAATTTTGTCTGCTGAATGATTGCCATTCTTATCTTTGCTATCGATGCAGAGAGCAACAGCGTCAACGCCACCCAAAAACTTCATCAACATCGCTTTGCCTTCCATCACACCGAGCCCGCCCGGAGCAGTGCAGTCACCATCACCCAATACTCTGGTGCTGTCACTTACAACAGCAACCATATTTTTCCGGTTATTCAGTAAAAAAGAGGCATTATTGTCATCTCTGATTGTGGTGGAAACAGCAGAAACGCCCGGTGTGTACCACACATTAAACCAGTTTAATCCATAGATAGGAGCTTTGGGGATGGTTTGCATTTTTCCTCCGTAAAATTGATGAGCTTCCAATGCAAGTTGCTTATAAAACAATGTTTTAGCTTTGGCAATTTGTTCTTCAGTTAAGTTATCAGGGAATAGCGAAATGATATCTTCCAGGTACGATATTTTATGTTTCATAGATTAAAATTATTTACAGTTCAAGAAGAAATAGCATAATTGATAGCAATCAAACAGCATCCCAAACGATCAATTATATAGCATCATTTTGAATAAATTTATCGATAGAAGAGGCTGCCAGTTTGCCTGCCTCCATAGCTAAAATAACGGTTGCAGCACCGCTGACGGCATCGCCACCGGCAAATACTCTTTCTCGTGAAGTTTGACCGGTTTTTTCGTCAATGACAATACACTTCCATTTATTAATCTCCAATCCGGGCGTATTATTTGCAATCATTGGGTTAGGGGAGGTGCCGATACCCATAATCACCATGTCAGTCTCCAGAATAAATTCAGATCCGGGTATTTCTACAGGTTTCCTTCTTCCCGAAGCGTCGGGTTCTCCCAATGACATTCGGATGCATTTAATACCCTTAACCTGACCTTTATCATCCGGCATAATTTTGATAGGATTACATAGCAGATGAAATTTGATTCCTTCTTCTTTTGCATGTTCAACTTCTTCAATACGGGCGGGTAGTTCAGCTTCAGAGCGCCGGTATACAATCTGAACCTTTGCTCCAAGTCTTAAGGCAGTTCTGGCAGCATCCATGGCAACATTCCCACCTCCGACAATGGTTGTATTCTTTCCAATAAAATTTGGAGTGTCATAACCTTCTTTATAAGCAAATAACAGATTATTCCGTGTCAGAAATTCGTTGGCAGAAAGGACTCCATTTAGATTTTCCCCGGGAATGTTCATAAAATTTGGAAGGCCGGCTCCTGTTCCAATAAAAATTGCTTCAAATTTTTCTTCATTAAAAAGCTGATCAATCGAGATTGTCTTTCCAACCACCACATTTTTTTCAAATTTTGCTCCTAATTTGCGGACATTCTCAATTTCATATTTTACAACACTTTCTTTAGGAAGACGGAAGGATGGAATTCCATATACCAAAACACCCCCAAATTCATGAAGGGCTTCGAATAGGGTAACTTCATACCCTTTTATAAGCAATTCTTTGGCACAGGTGATGCCTGCGGGACCACTGCCCACAACGGCAATTTTGTGACCATTTTTTGGAATAGGTTCTCTTAAAATCAGTTGATGCTCTCTTGACCAGTCCCCTACAAATCTTTCCAATTTACCTATTGAGACAGGGTCTCCTTTGCGTCCAAGAATGCACTTCATTTCACACTGTGTCTCTTGAGGACAAACGCGACCGCAAACTGCCGGTAAAGCCGAATCACGGTCAATTACTTTGGCAGCTTCATCAAACTGTCCTTCTGCCACACATTTAATAAACTCAGGGATATTAATCCTGACAGGGCAGCCATCAACGCAAAATGGTTTTTTGCATTGAAGACATCTTTTAGCTTCTAATATTGCCTCTTCTGCATTGTACCCAAAGCAAACTTCATTAAAGTTAGTCTTGCGGATTGAAGCCATTTGTTCTCTGACGGGAACTCTTTTTTTTCTATCGGGAATAATATCTGTTATTCCACCAATATGGCAAATATGATTTTCATTTTTTTCCTCTTTTTCAATGAATTTCCTTCCAAAATCTGTGGCAAATAAAGCCTGACGACGCATTGACTCATCAAAATCAACCAACTCTCCCTCAAATTCCGGTCCGTCCACACAAGTAAAGCGGGTTTTGCCCCCAACGGTAACTCTGCAGGCACCACACATCCCTGTGCCATCAACCATCATCGAATTGAGGCTGACAACAGATGGAATAGCAAACTCTTTTGCAACATCTACCACAAATTTCATCATTATCATCGGTCCAATGGCAATGATTTTGTCATACTTTATGCCCTTGTTTTCTATCAAGTCTCTTAAAACATCTGTAACTAATCCGGTAATTTTGCCGGTATTATCGTCAGTGGTAACATATAGATTATCAGACATGCTGCGAAGTTCATCTTCAAAAATCAACATGTTTTGTGAACGTGCCCCGATGATGACATCCGCTTTGACACCTTTTTCGTGAAGCCATTTAACCTGAGGATAAATTGGCGCAATGCCAACACCCCCTCCAATAAAGACAAATTTTTTATTTTTAAGTTCTTCAACAGGAGTATGCGTCCAGGCAGCCGGCTTACCCAATGGACCTACTATGTCTTCAAAAAAATCTCCTTCCTTAAGTTGTACCATTCTTATTGTTGATTTTCCAATGGCTTTAATAACTAAAGTAATTATTCCGGTAGAAAGGTCAAAATCACAGATAGTCAAGGGTATTCTTTCTCCTTTTTTGTCAATAACCACAATCACAAATTGACCGGGTTGTGCAGAATTGGCAATCCGAGGGGCTTCTACTTTGAGCAAATAGGTATCTGGGGTGAGTTGTTGATTCTTTGAAATTCTATACATAAATTGTTATTTATAATGAATAAATAGCAGATTTCAGAAAAAGGGATTACAACAGATTCATCCGGCTGTCAAATTCTTCTTCAGTCATCAGATTAAGTTCGATAGCTGCCTGTTTCAGTGTTAGGTTGTTCTTAAAGGCATATTGGGCAATTTTAGCTGAATTATAATAGCCGATATAAGGATTCAAAGCAGTAACTAACATGAGGGAGTTCCGGAGATGTTTACTGATCTGTTCCATATTAGGCTTAATTCCTGTCATACAGTTCCTGTTGAAAGAGTTAATAGCGTCGGCAAGGAGACGTGACGAGAGAATGAGATTGTTGCCTATCAGAGGCATAAATACATTTAGTTGTAAATGTCCCTGAATAGCTCCTGTGCTGATAGCAACGTCATTGCCAATCACTTGGCAGCAGACCATTGAGAGAGCCTCACACTGGGTCGGATTTACTTTCCCGGGCATAATGGAGGATCCGGGTTCATTGGCAGGAATGGTTATCTCCCCGATACCACAGCGAGGTCCCGATGAAAGGAGTCGGATATCATTGGCAATTTTCATCAACGAAACTGCAAGCCGCTTGAGTGCTCCCGATGTTTCAACCATGGAGTCGTGACTCGCCATCGATTCAAATTTATTGGGAGAATTGGTGAAATGTAAGCCGGTAAACTCATTAATATATTTTAATGCAAGTTTATCATAACCTGCGGGAGTATTAAGACCGTTTCCAACAGCAGTGCCTCCAATGGGCAATTCCATCAAATGAGGCAGCGTGGTTCTGAGTGATTCCAGTCCGTGTTCCATTTGCGATTGATAAGCGGAAAACTCTTCTCCTAATGTTAAAGGGGTGGCATCCATTAAGTGGGTACGACCGATTTTCTTAATATTATCAAATTCCTTAACTTTATTTGATATGGTGGTAATAAAATTTTCAATGGCAGGAATGGTTTTCTCCAGGATGATTTTTGCCACGGCAATCCTTATGGCAGTGGGGAATACATCATTGGTTGACTGAGATTTATTGACATCGTCATTTGGGGATAAAACGGTGTTAGTATCGGAAATGACGCCATTCACTATTATATTGGCACGATTAGCGATAACCTCATTTACATTCATGTTGGTTTGTGTTCCCGAGCCGGTTTGCCAAATTTTGAGCGGAAAATGGTCGTCTAATTTATCTGCAATAATCTCATCACAGCATTGAGCAATCAGAGATTTTTTAAATTCAGTTAAAGATCCCAGGTCACAATTTGCAAAAGCAGCAGCTTTTTTGGTTATGGCAATACCTTTGATAATCTCAACAGGCATCAACACATCCCCGATAACAAAATTATCAAGGGCACGTTGTGTTTGAGCTCCCCAGAGTTTGTCTTCACTTACTTTTATTTCGCCTAAGGTATCTTTTTCGATTCTCTGTTTCATAGTGTATGTATTAATCATAAAATCTCCATTGAACTCCTACTGCAAATTTTCTGTCAGCCATCGGATAATATGGAGTGGTAAAATAGTTATAACCCATCAGCCCTGAAAGAACATGCCCGGCCCTGAAGAAAATATTGATTCTTTTGACTTTAATGCAGATATTGGCATCCAGGTAGAAATAATTGCCTGTTTTGAAATAATTTTGGGAGTAAAATTGGTGAATAACAGGGTCGTATGCATCAGCATAATAGGAGGTGTTATACATCATGTCAATGCCGATTTGCAGCTGGAGTTTGCTTTTAAAAATTTTGAAAATATAGTAAGTAGAAGCTTTGCCGGCAAAAACAGGAACTTGAATTAATTGATTGTCTGAATATTGTAAATAAATATTGGCATCGAATCCGAAATTTTTGATTTTGAAAGGAGCATACAGATTTAATTGGAAAATGCTGACAAAATTAGTAATAGGGAAGGGTCTGCTGGATTCGTTAAAAATCAGAAAATCATGAAGCATAAAATAATTAAAGGCAACTTTATACTTACTATATGTCCAAAAAGCATTTAAAGTCAGAATATTCTGCTTGCTCCAAGAGGTATCCCAAAGGTTATGATTTCCGGAATAATAACTGAAAATATAATCCGGAGATACTCGGTAATAAGCTCCTTCAAAACCCACATAATGTTCTTTTTTTCTGCTGATTGCCCAAGAAACTTTAGCATTTGCAATGGCATCATTCTTATTGTATCCCAGAAATGAGTAGGATATCTGCCCGGAAATATCCATCAAGGAAAAGAGCCTGATTTGAGTTCTGGCAAACAGCGTAAAAGTATTCCCGAAATATTTGAACAGTCGATTTTCACTGTATTCATGCATGAGTCCGCCTGCAAAATGAATGAAGTATTTTTTATCGGAAAATTTTTCAAAGGGAGAGAAAGTTGACCATTGTAATGTATTGACAACGCTCATATATCGTAAAGAATCGTTTGTGGTATCAGCCGAGAAATTATAAGTGTTATAATAAAGAGTATCCAAAGAGGTATCAAAGTAGTTTATCTTATAATATTGATACTGCATTGTGTGGGTCAGAGTGCCGAGATAACGTTTGTTTTTGGTTAAAATATTCACATATTGTTGAAACAGAAGATCATGTGAAACGACTTTACCGGTGGCATATTCTGAATTGACAGAATAGCCCTGCAGATTAGCGGCACTATGTTTCAAAAAATCATTATAATCATAAATGTCAGATTTATCTTCTGTGAAATCACTCAATCCGCCATTTTCTTCATTTGAAAATCTGTTAAAAATATAGGCTACCCGAAAGCCATAAATTTTAGAGGGAATTTCATATTTAAGCTGAAAATCGCCGACAAAAAAGGTGGTTTTCTGATGAAGAAAATATCCGGGATTTGAATAGGAATGGAGATCGAAAATAGCCGTTACCCCTCTGAAATGTTGAGCATGGGTGACATCGAACTTGTTTTCTTTGGGGAGTCCAAAAGTATATGCCAACTTGGTAAAACTACTCTTTACTTCATAGAAATCAAGATCCTTGAGTTTTCTATAATACAAATTATAAGGAAGTTGCAGATAGGTAAACCCTCTGTCATGGGTATAATTAAAATTGATGCTTTGGTGAGCTTGACCGAAAATTCCAAGAGTTTGATAAATATTTTCGGTAAACATCAGTTGATCAAAGAAATGGGTTTTATCAATGGTGGTATCCACTTCTTTGTAATCCAAAAGATTGAACAAATGAGGTTCAATTTTGCAGGATGAGACAGGCATATAACTGGGAGAGATTGCACCGGAAGAATCCGAAACCTGAGTTTGATTTTCTTGAGCACTAAGCATTAATGATGGCAGAATTATCCAGATACTGAAAATATAAATAAGTGATTTTCTAATCATTAGTGCTGCCGGATTGCATTATTTTTAAGTTGCGAATTTACAAAAATATTCAATAATTCATTTCAAAAATAGCTGTAAATTTGCACAAAAAAAATAATGTATAAATTTTTCAATAAAAATCTTATTGTTCAAACGATTATAATGGTCGCCCTTATTACATATTCCATTTTTATTATTTTCGGGAATATTACTATGGAAGTTCCTTCAGGCGTGGATCCGTTATATCAGTTTTTATATTCATTATTATATAATCAAACGGGAGTTCTGAGAACTGTGGTGATCCTGTCATTGATTATTCAAGTTGTTATGTTACAACTTATTTTCAAAAAAAACAACTTTTTAGATTCAGCCTCTTTATTCCCGTCAATATGGTTCTTAGCTTATCTTATTGCTGGAAATTTTTTACAGGAGATTTCACCACTCTTTTTTGTTAACTTAATCATTGTATTTTTGCTTTATCTTAATATTAACTATGAATCGGCTTCAATTAAAAATAGTGTTTTTCTCTCCGGAATTTGTGTGGGAATTTCATTTTTTATTGATTTCACCTCTTTCTTATTGCTCTTTTTTGTCATATTCTCGCTTGTCATAAATAGGTTCTCTAAAGGGAAGGATATTTTTATCGCTATTTTCGGATTATTAATCCCCATCATCTATTTTTTCTCTTATGGCTTTTTTACTGATAATTTATTGATGATTATTCCCACTTTTCAGGATTTTCACTTTTTTGGAATAAGTTATTTTTTTTCAGATTTTAAATTAGTAGATTTGATTTTTTTGATATTGTTGGTCTTCATTTTCATGTATGCAATAGTTTCTCTGAAAATTTCTTTTTCTAATAAATTGATTGTGATGAGAAAACGGCTGATAACGATTAATATTCTTACCATTGTGCTGTTTCTTGCCTTTCTGTTGTCGGGAAATCATTATCCCCATTTATTACTCTACTTGCTAATCCCTGTTTCTATCTATTTTCCTTTGATGCAGGATAATAAGAAAAGATGGATTTTTAATGACGTTATTTTACTGCTATTATTGATTATTTTATGGCTCTAAAGAATAGCTTTTTAGACGACAATACACTTGAATGTGGTTGCGATGAAGCGGGAAGAGGCTGTTTGGCAGGTCCCTTATTTGTTGCAGCTGTTATTTTGCCGAAGAATTATATAAATGAAGAAATTAACGATTCCAAGCAATTAAGCAGAAAAAAAAGGGATTTATTGCGAATAGCAATAGAGCGGGATGCGCTGGCTTATTCGGTTGTGGCAGTATCCGAGAGTCAAATAGATAAAATCAACATTCTGAATGCTACTTTTTGGGGAATGAATGAGGCTGTACGGCAACTTAAGATGAAACCCGGCTTGTTGCTGATTGACGGGAATCGTTTTAATAACCAGACAGATATTCCTCATCAATGCATTGTCAAAGGAGATGCGACATACCTCTCCATTGCTGCAGCTTCTATTTTGGCAAAAACCTACCGCGATGACTATATGGAAAAAATAGATTCTGAATTTCCTCTCTACGACTGGAAAAAGAACAAAGGGTATCCGACACCGGAGCATCAGAATGCTGTGTTAAAGTGGGGAAAAACGAAATATCACCGAAAAAGTTTTTCTCTTAAAAATCAACTGAGGCTTGATTTCTAATTTGCCTTATTGTTTTGTTCAATTTGGCTTAAAATTTCTTCAGGACTCTTCCCAAGAAATTTAATATAGTCGCGTAAATTAGTTGAAATGCTGTCGTTTGGATATTTGTTGATAAACTCGCTATATTCAAAATTAGCACTTTGGTAATCTTTTAAAATATCATCATAGATAATACCTCTGTAGTAGTAGCAATATTTTACTCCTTCATAATCCGGATACACTTTTTGAATTTTATTAAAAAAGTCTATTCCCTGTCGTGCAAATTTTACTGTGGTAATATTATCGTCAGGAGTTGTCGCATTGGCATATTTTGCTAAGATCATGGATGAAAAACCTGCGTTCAGTAATATTTCAGGAGTGGTTTCATCTTCAGGATATTTATCTGAAAATGAGAGCGCCTGAGTTATAAAATCATTAATCAAGGCAGTGTCAATAATTCCTGCTTTTCTCAAAGAATCTGCTTTCTGATATGTTTTCATTAAGGTAGATTGAACAACAACTTTATCTTCAATGGTGTTATTTTTCTTTTTTTCGCTACAGGAAACAAAAACCAATCCTATCAATATTATAAATAATAATTTTTTCATCATGTTTATTTGTTTTTTGTTTTATAATTTGTATTTGACTTGCCGTTGGCTATATCCGTAAGTTTTCTTTTTAAAATCATTTTTTTTAAAGAGGTCAGCTTGTCAGTAAAGAGCTTCCCTTCCAAATGGTCATACTCATGTTGAATAATTCTGGCAACTAGACCCTTGAAATGTTCAGTCTTGCTTACTCCGTTTTCATCCGTAAAAGAGATCCTAATTTCAGACTTTCTGGTAATCTCTTCATGAATATCCGGCAAGCTCAAACAGCCTTCATTAAAGACAAAATCTTCTCCGAATTCCTCCAGCATAATAGGATTAATAAAAACGCCTTTATAAATTTCAACATCGGGATACATTTCTTTGAAAGGAGAGGAGTCAATGACAAAGATTCTGATAGATTTGCCAATTTGAGGGGCTGCAAGACCAACGCCTTGGTCATGATACATAGTCTCAAACATATCGCTGAGGAGGGTTTGAAGTTCAGGATAATTCAAATCAATAGGAGTTGCTTTTTTTCTTAAAATAGGATGTCCAAAAACGTAAATTGGTAGTATCATTTATAATTATTTATAAGTTATTTCTTTGATTAATAGTATCTTGTTGTTGAAGAAATGATTGTAAAATTATGGTTGCACTGATTTTGTCAACCAACTCTTTATTTTGTCTGTCTTTTTTCTTTAAGCCGGCATCAATCATAGTTTGAAATGCCATTCTAGAAGTAAATCTTTCATCCATTCTCAAAATTTCGATTTCAGGAAAAGCCTTTTTAAGACGGTTAACAAAGGGCGTGATAAACCTTACTGAATCTGAGTCGGTGAAATTCATTTTTTTGGGTTCTCCAACCACAATAATGTCCACTTTCTCTTTTGCAAGGTAATTGGTAATAAACTCAAAAGCTTTAGAGACATGAACTGTATCAAGTCCATTGGCACAAATGCGGAGTTCATCGGTAACTGCAAAGCCGACTCTCTTTTGCCCATAATCTATTGCCAGGATTCTTCCCAATTTCAAAATTTTTGCAAATGTACAAACTATTAGCGACTTTAAATCTTGATTTGGTAAGAGTTTTCTTAAAAATCGTTAATGGTAATACCTGCTCAGCTTCTGGCTTTCTGCTGTTGAAGAATCATTTCTTTGGATAAAAAACTATTCTTCCCAAGGTGATTTTTTTATTATCTTCTAAATCTTCTGGGGTTAAACGGATAGAAACACAGTTAGAACATGAAGAATATATTTGGGGAAGGTTAAATTCAAGTTGATAAGAAAGGACGTCATCATTTTCTGATTTTTTTGGAAAGGAAATCTGAAAATAGCCACTTTCATCAGTAGTAAAAATTTTTTCATTTTCAAATACAAAAGCCTCAGAAATAGTATTGGTGTCAGTATAGGTCACTTCTGTATTTCTGATTAGAGTACTGATTACTTTAACTGTTGCCCCTTTAATAGGGGTATCATTGATTCCATCAAAAATATATCCTTCACACGTTGTTTCTTGATGGGGAGTATTTTCATTACATGCCGTAAATGAAAATAGGATCGCTAAAATTATGACCCAGAATGTTGTATTTTTTTTCATATCAATTGTTTATTAATTATAATGTATCTATCTAAATATTTTATTGTAATAGCATTTTCATATTTATTACGTATTCGTACTCACCTTCTTTAGCAACTTTTCCCTTGATCTACGAATTGAATTTATGTTTATTTTTCATACAGCAAATGTATTGTTTTTTATTTAAATATGTTGCCTGATTTTTTAGGGTGGAATAATCCTAAAAACATAAAGAAATAATTTTTTTTGATGGTTGATAAAACAATCCGCCAAGTAAGTCGTTATGAAAATTGTATTTTTTATTCAAAACCAATTAATATATGAATGTAACAGTAGATATTAGAGAATTGAACGAACGCATTCAGCG
>JAEWNB010000088.1 GCA_023392945.1 Bacteroidota bacterium | reverse complement strand
TTATACGTTAACTTTTAATTTTTGTTTCCCTAATTAAGGGATCCATTATACTCAGAAAAGATAGATTTTTTGTTTAATTTCCGTATACTTTGTTTAATTCAAATCTTTCTATTCGTTTTATTAAAATATCTTTTGCAACTTGGTTATATTTGTTCTCTACCGGATAGGTGTCTAATTCATTTAAAATCATTTTTTTATCTACATATCTTAATTTTGTTAACAAGTAATTCCCAAATGAAGTTGAGAAATAATTTGGATAGCGATATTGATTCCAATTATCATAATAACTATTGGTTAGAATTCTATTTATACTATCTCTTTTTGCATAATCTCCTTTTTTATGATAAATTCCTGATTCAAAATCTTTTAAATAATAATCATACTCTTTCCCAAAATATTCAGCTTTTATATTATTAGGCAGCGAATTTATAAAATCATATCCTTCTTCGAAAAGAAAAAGTTTTTTACATAAATATATTTTATAATAAATATTCATATAATCTTTAGTCTCAAATCCTTTTTTAATATTTTTATTTACAATAGACATTGCTTTATAAAGAAATTTTGAGTTGTTTGTGTTATAGTATTTTGCAATATTATGATCTATTTTTTCTCTAATAGGATCATTTGTTAGCCTATTATAATAATATTCTGTTTCATCTAAACAATAATGATTCCAATCAGTATGGGGTTTACATAAATATATTGTATGAAAAACAGAGGTTTTGGAGGGAAAGAAAACTTCATCAACTGAAATTCTTTTTTTATTAATATACATTGTTGACTGCATACTAATATAAATAGATACTTCTTTTTTGGATGCTTCAGGATTTAAAATCACAACAATTGAGTCTGTCATACATAGGACAGTATTACTAATTGAAGTTTTACAACTGATATTTTTATACTGAACATTAAGAACTAATTTCTCTTTTATATTTATCATTCTAATATTTAAATCCGGATTATCTATTGGAATAGAGATTCTATGATGAGGAAGAGAATTTGATGTTTGTAAATAAATCAGAATAGGATATAAAGTATCCTTTTCATAAAGACATTCAGTATAACAAGTCGTTATGAAACACATTAATAAACATACTAAAATAATTTTAGGATAATGACTTTTCATAACAATGGTTTGGATATAATATTTTTTAAAAAATCAAATTTACTTGGGTTCCTAAATAATGGTAGATCAGGGTAAAGCGAATTTCCACCATTTAACCCATATCCCGAGTCTGTAGACGGCATTCCATTTTTCATCCATCCCATAACTTTTCCCAGATTAGAATTTAAAATTCTTCCCATTGCAGTAGGATGACCATTGTATTCGGTTTTTGTACCAGGTGCTAATGCTGAAAACATATGTGCCTCTGCTTCCTCTTCAATACTATTAGAATGTCTAGGATCTTTATCTGCTTCTACTGCATGAAAGATTTCCTCAAACAATGTTCTAAACTCACTTCCACCAGTATATTCATCATCAGGGTTAGTCTTAAAATTAATCAAAGAATTACATTCGTCAATATTCTCGGTAAAGAGGCCTTCACTTTCTGAATTTCCTTCCCAACTTTCAAACTTATAAGTTTTTTCACTTTCAACCAATGTTTGATATTTATCTGCAAAATCTTTTGAATATTCTGAGCTTTTGGGATCTGTTAACCTATTAATAAAAGCGGCATCTTCTTCATTAGGAATCCATACATCTTCCCCATTGGGATCCACCAGAATCACCGGATTATTCGCGCAATAGTTATACGGAGTTAGACTCGGGTATTTATCGCTCATAGGGTCAACGGAGAGCCAGATGCTCAAGTCGGAGGTGTAATACCTTGCTCCGAAGTAGCTGTAGCCGGTTTCGATGTCTTTTTCCTTGGCGGAGAAAGTGTAGCGGGAGTTAAAGTTGGTGAGGCGCTGGTCAATCTGCTCTTCACCAAAGGGGATTCTTGGTAAATTATTTTCAGAAAAGAGATTCATTTTCAGGTAATCCATAACGGATTCGGTTATTAGGAGACAAAGGTAGGAAATGTTTTGGGATATGTTTCATTTTAGGGTAAAAAACTTGGGGATTTTCACAAACACCCCGTCAGTAGACGAGTTGTGAGTTTTTAGTTTTGAGTTTTTAGTTTTTAGTTTCGGCAAGTTCGACAGAACATTGCCGACGGCAAAATTCCTCGTCCTCGTTGAGGAAGAGGTGGCAGCCGGCGACAGGAAACAGATTGTAAATTAGCGATTTCCAAACCGTCGCCGGATGACGGAGCAGGTGTTGCAGAAATTAGGATTTGACATTATTCCTCGGCAAGTTCGCAGAACATTGCCGACGGAGATATTCCCCTCCGGCTTGCTGGAGGGGTGTCAGACGGCGACAAGAAATGCTTATAAATAAGCCACATTCTATCTGTCGCCGGATGACGGGGTGGTCATAAAACAGGGTGCACAACCGAAAATGTTTTTTCCTTATTTTTTTGTATTTCCTAATAACGGTATGGTGATTTATATATATTTTTGTTTTCTACTATTATCTCTTTATACTATGAAAGAAC
>JAEWNB010000079.1 GCA_023392945.1 Bacteroidota bacterium | reverse complement strand
TTGGAAAAGATAATATTGTTTTTCATTGTATTATTTTTCCGGCAATGTTAAAGGCAGAAGGCTCTTTTATTTTGCCAAAAAATGTTCCGGCTAATGAATTTCTTAATCTTGAAAATGAAAAAATATCCACCTCCCGGAATTGGGCTGTATGGCTTCATGAATATTTAGCTGATTTTAAAGATAAACAGGATGTCTTGCGTTATACGCTTACTTCTATTGCTCCCGAAACTAAAGATGCCGACTTTACCTGGGCTGATTTTCAGTCCAAAAATAACAATGAACTTCTGGCAATCTTTGGTAATTTTGTTAATAGAACAGTGGTTCTGACACACAAATTTTTTGAAGGAAAAATTCCTGAACCCGGCACTTATTCTGAGGAAGAACTGGAAATAATTAATAAAATTGCTCAGTTTCCTAATACTATAGGAGATTCTATCGAAAAATTTAGATTTCGCGAGGCTTTAGCTGAATTAATAAATCTCGCTCGTCTGGGAAATAAATATCTGACAGATACCGAACCCTGGAAAAAATTCAAAGAAAATCCTGAAGCAGTAAGAACTATCCTTTTTCTCTCTTTACAAATCTGTGCTAATTTGGCACTTCTTTGTGAACCATTTCTTCCCTTTACTTCCCGAAAATTGAGAAATATTTTGAATATGAATCAACTCGTATGGAAACAAGGTGGAAATGTCAATCTCCTCAAATCAGGTGATGTTATCAATCAACCGGAATATCTCTTTGAAAAAATCGAGGATGAAGAAATTCAAAAACAAATTCAGAAACTCCAAACAGCTAAGTTGGCAAATTCTTTGAATCAATCAGTTGTAGAAGGATCCAAAGAAGATGTATCCTATGATGATTTTCAAAAAATGGACTTGAGAATTTGTACTGTTTTGGCTGCCGAAAAAATTGCTAAGACAAAAAAACTTTTAAAACTAAAAGTTGATACCGGAATCGATATTCGCGAGATTGTCTCAGGTATTGCTGAATATTATGATGCTGAAAAGATTATTGGTAAGCAGGTACTTATGCTGATTAATCTCGAAGCAAAAGAAATCAAAGGAGTATCTTCTCACGGAATGATATTGATGGCCGAAAATGCCAACGGGGAACTTGTGTTGGTTCAACCCTTTGCTAAAGTGAAGAATGGGAGCAAGGTTAAGTAACTATTTTACCGGATTTAAGATTTTTTGATAATTTTAAAATGCCGGTATCCTTTTTTCGTTTTGGCTTTTCCAAAGTATATTCCGGATGTGAGCTCCTCAATATTGACTGTATTAATTAATTCATTTGAAGGGTAAATTTGTTTTACCATTCTTCCGCTGACATCATACAATTCAATAGTTTCAATGTCGAAGTCCGTAAGTATTATTTTGAATATTCCCTGACAAGGATTCGGGAAAACAACTATTTTGTCATCTTTTAAAATAGGTTGTTTGATACTATTTGTATCTATGACAGGAATAGTATCCGGATTATCAAGGTAAGCTTGATAAAAATCCGGGATTCCATATCCCATATATATATCAGGATTGTTATACAAATGCCCACTTTCACGAATAATTTGCATAATATCGGAAGCACTTTTTTGTGGCAGTGCTTGCCATAAACAAGCTGCTAAACCGGCAATTACAGGAGAAGAAAAGCTGGTTCCGGATCCATAATCCAAATAATCCTGCATATAAACGACAAAAGTATTCCATCCCAAGGAAGTAATATCGGGTTTTACGCGTCCGTCATAACTTGGTCCGACCGAAGAGAATGGTGCATATAAGCTATCGGCATCAACTGCCCCTACTGCCAGAATGTTTATTGCATCGGCAGGTCTTCCAATATAATGCCAGGCATTTGCGGCTTCATTGCCGGCACTTGCACAAACAATGATTCCCTTTTGCCCTGCTTTGGTTGCAGCCAGCGAGGCAATGCTGCTGATTCCGTTAGATTGGGCATAGCTCCTGACTGCTTCGGGAAAATCGATAAATTCTGTGTATCCCAATGAGGAGTTGATAACATCAGCACCGATACTATCTGCTATTTCTGCCGCCTGTGCCCAAAAATCCTCTTCTATAAGTTCTTCACTCCAAGGATTTTCTGGACGAATTAGGTAATAGTTAGCACGAGGTGCAGTACCTACCATAATGCCTTCATAATCAGTAGCCATGATAGAAGTGACACTGGTCCCATGATAATGTCCTTCATAAACATTGTTAACTCCGGGAATTAAATCTCGAGTACCCCAAATCTGACCATTTGCATAAAGTGATTGAAAATAACTGATACTATCAAAATTATTAAACCCTGCATCTAGAACGGCAATAAGCATACTATCCCCCTGAAACCCATTACTGTGAAGATATTGCCCTTTATGAATGGCAATTTGGCTGAATGCATAGCCGTAATCATATGCAAAAGTAGAATCCTGAACCTCAAGCATTGACGAAGATTGGTTTTCAGCTATTTCTGCAACACGAAAAGGCTCTCCTCTGGAAAGAGCATAATTGGCAACCGGTAAAACAGATATTACAAAAGGAAGATTTCGGATAGTTGCCAAGTAAGAGGTGTCTGGGCAATATATGGTAATTGTATTTGCCCACTTTGATTGGGATAATAGTTGAATGGAGTTTGACAAATTTTTTATTTGTTGTATATATGAATTATTAACAGGTAAATCTTCAGTAGTAATCGAAATATGAAACCTTTCTCTTTTAAGGATAGCCCTTTCAGATAAATATTCCGTAGGATTGCTTATTGAGTATGGAGAATTGTTTTTGTCAGACAGATAGATCCGAAAACAATTTGCATTGCTTTGTGAAAAAATTGATAAAGATATTATCGAAAAGAAAAATAATATTAAGGTTTTTTTCATGTTAAAATATAAAATTATTTACTGCATTATCATTATTAGTCATTTATTTCCTTTAAAAAGAGAGTGCAAAATTATACTTTAAAATGAAATATTAATTTTTTTATCAACAAAGAATAAAAAAAAATTTTTTTTATGGTTTTGCTTTAAAAAATATTTTATTTTTGCAAACTCTGTATAAGACTATAATAAAGAATGAGAATGGTTACTAGTCATGTTTTATTAATTATATTAAGAGAAAAATATGTTATTAATGAATTATAAATCAAATAATTAAATTGCATAAAATCAATCAATCATAGTATTAATTAAAATCAATTCAAGATGAAAAAATTTGACACTTTTAGAACAGTATTATTTACATTACTACTGTTAGTCGGGTTAACCACAGTTGGCTGGGGGCAAACCGCCGTGACGGTTTTCTCTGAAAATTTTGACGGCTTTTATCATAATTCTATATCTTCCGTAGGTAGTTCGAATAGGAGCGAGAGATTAAATGAATTTACTCAACAGCCTGGGTGGAGCGGAGATAAAATTTATGAAGCAGGAGGGGCAATTAAACTGGCTTCTAAAACTTCTTTAGGTTGGATTCAGACTCCTTCTATTAATTTGAGTGCTAATAGCGGGGCTTTTACTTTACGTTTTAGAGCAATGGCATGGTTGGGAGATACCGCTAAGATTAAAGTATATATCATTAATGCTAATGACACTACTATTCAAATTGTTACAGGATTATCCAATGATACTAGTTATACTTTTTCACAATTTGAATTGAATTTAACAGGAGGTACTGCAAGTACAATGATT
>JAEWNB010000046.1 GCA_023392945.1 Bacteroidota bacterium | reverse complement strand
AAGCAGTTACGAAAGCTCATCTTGTAAGGGCTTTCAAAGAAACAAAAGAAAAATCCAGGTTTATGCCATTTTACAAAGCAGATACTGTGATAGCTTATATGTTTAGAAATCCTGATTATTATCGTTCCAAGGATATTTTTGAACACCTGGGAGACTATTTTGCAGATCGTGTAAAATTCAGAATTTTTAAATCTTCAAAATTCATTGAAGATTCTTATGAAACTGATAAAGTAAATCTTATAAACAAGTACAATGAATTTGGATATAGAGATGCCTACATTGTTAGAGATTCAATATACATTAAAGGCAACAATATGAATATTGATATTGAAGTCGATGAAGGAAAAAAATTCTATTTTAGAGATATAACTTTTGTAGGGAACACCAAATATCCGTCAGAATTGCTAAAACAACTCCTCAACATAGGAAAAGGTGATGTATATAACCAAACCCGACTGATGCAAAACCTGACTATGAATGAAAACGGAAGTGATATCAGTTCCTTATACATGAATGATGGCTATCTCTTTTTTTATGCAAACCCGGTAGAAGTAATGATAGACAATGACTCCATTGATATTGAGATCCGAATAAGAGAAGGCAAGCAGGCAACATACAATAAAATCACTGTGCAGGGGAATTCGAAAACTAATGATAATGTGATATTACGAGAGGTCACCACTATTCCCGGGCAGCTATTTAATCGTGCCGATATCATTCGTACACAGCAGGTATTATTAGCATTGGGTTATTTTAATCAAGAAAAAATGGATGTTGTTCCTAAACCGAATGAAGCTGATGGAACAGTTGATATTGAATATGTTGTTGAAGAATCCTCCTCCGACCAGTTTGAATTATCGGCAGGATATGGAGCTACAGGGTTGGTATTGAGTGCCGGTATTACATTTAACAACTTCTCCTTTAGCAAAATATTTGACAAAGAAGCATGGTCTCCAATTCCCTCAGGAAATGGACAAAGGCTTGCATTAAAAGTATCAGTAAGTTCAAAATGGTATCAATACTATACGTTATCATTTACGGAGCCATGGCTTGGAGGAAAAAAGCCAAATTCTCTCACTGCTGCAATTTATTATCAGGTTCAGTCAAACGGCTATCTCAAATCAGACGAGAGTTATGAAGGTATTGATATTCTGGGGTCCTCTGTCACATTTTCGAAAAAGCTCAAATGGCCTGACGACTATTTTCAAATGTCACATACCATTTTGTATCAATATTACAAAGTAACTAATTATAGTGGATTATTTGCCTTTTCAAATGGATACTCCAATAACATCAGCTATATTTTCTCCATAGGTAGAAATTCTGTTAATGCTCCCATTTATCCCCGCGAGGGATCAGAAATTCTTTTTTCTATGCAATTAACCCCTCCTTACTCTTTATTTTCAAATAAAGATTATTCAACATTAAGTTCTCAGGAAAAATATAAATGGCTTGAATTCCATAAATGGAAATTCAACATATCATGGTTTACAAAGATAGTGGAGAATTTAGTTCTTAATGTCAGAATGAAAACCGGATTTATGGGTATTTATAATAATAAGATAGGTGCTCCTCCATTTGAAAGATTCTTTTTAGGTGGTGACGGGCTTTCCACCTATGCCCTTGATGGAAGAGAAGTCATTGGAATGAGGGGGTATGATGATAGTTCATTAACACCAACAGTAGACGGTACAGCAGTAGGAGGGACAATATTTAATAAATTCACTATGGAGTTACGCTATCCTATTTCTCTCAACCCAAGTGCCACTATCTACCTCCTTGCATTTGCCGAAGCAGGAAAATCATGGCTTGATAAACGACAATACTCTCCTTTTAATCTTTATAAATCTGCAGGGGTAGGAATTAGAATCTATCTGCCAATGTTTGGACTTCTTGGATTTGACTGGGGATACGGATTTGATGAGGTTCCCGGAGATGAAGGTGCAAATGGAAGTAGATTTCATATATCTATAAATCAATCAATAGATTAAAAATAAGATGCAATAAAATATTATGAACAGGCGTTATAGAAAATTATAAAAAAATACAGATATGAAAAAGAATTTTTTATTAGTACTATTTATCAGCCTTCTAACCATACCCTTATTTGGTCAGAAATATGGTTATATTGATTCTGAATATATTCTTGGAAATTTACCTGACTACAAAGAAGCTCAGGCAGAATTGGACAGAGTTGCCGCAGAATGGCAAAAAGAGATTGAAGCTAAATTTAAAAGTATTGATTCCATGTACAAGAAATATGAAGTAGAATCAATTACACTCCCTGAAAATTTAAAGAAAAACCGCGAAAATGCTATCATAAATGCTGAAAAACAGGCTAAAGATTTACAAAAAAAACGTTTTGGAAAAGATGGTGATTTATTTAAAAAACGTGAAGAATTGATTAAGCCTATTCAGGACAGAGTATTTACCGTTATTGATGAATATGCCAAAGAAAGGGGATATGCTTTTGTATTTGATGTAGCCGGATCGATGACTATCATTTATGCAGATCCCAAATGGGATCTTAATGACGAAATCATGCAAAAATTAGGAATTTCGACCTCAACTGAAACTGAAAAAGAATAATAATATAAATCAAAAAATAAATATTTTATATGAAAAAAACAGTATTTCTAATTGCAGTTCTTTGCTGCATTTCATTCTTCTCCTTAAGTGCTCAGACCAACGGAAAATACGGCCATGTTAATTCAAGTGAAATTTTAAAAGCTATGCCGGGAGTTGACTCAATTTCTATTAAATTACAGGCTTTTCAAAGTGAACTTCAGGCGATGTATGAAAGCTATATGACTGAATATCAAACTAAAAAGCAAAAATTTGACAAAGATGCAGGGACTATGTCATCAACGGTTCGTCAAATCAGAGAACAAGAATTAGTAGATCTTCAAAACAGAATTCAAGATTTTCAGAGTGGAGTTCAACAGGATCTCGAAGAAAAACAATATGAACTTGCTAAACCATTTCAGGATAAAATTCAAGGGGCAATTGATTCTGTAGCAAAGGAAAATCAATTTAATTACATTTTTGATACCCAGATTTTACTTTATTATGATGGAGGAGAAGATATTACACCTCTTGTAAAAAAGAAACTCGGGATTAAATAATAAACGACTATGAAAAAAATTATAATTATACTTCTTACTACCTCGTTTTTTATTCCGGGATTCTTATTTTCTCAAAACAAAACTAAATTCGGGCACATATCTCCGGAAAGTATTATGGAAATGATTCCCGGATTTGATACTGCCCAAAAAGTAATGCTTGAATTTCAGACAAGTTATCAGAGTGAAGGCGAGGAAATGGTAAAGGAATTTCAATTAAAGCAACAGGATTATCAAAAGTTGGCATCTGCTAATACATCTCCATCCATATTAAAAATTAAAGAAGATGAATTAACTGCGATGTATAAAAGAATCGAAGAGTTTTCATCTGAAATGGAGACAAATATTCAAAACAAGAAAGTGGAATTGTTGATGCCGTTTCAAAATTTAATCATGGATGCCATCAAGGAGATTGCAAAAGCCGAAAATTTCACTTATATTTTTAATACTACTGTTCTCACCTATTATGGACAAGGAGAGGATATATCAGAAAAGGTTAAATTAAAATTGGGAATTATCAAATAAAAAAAAAGCTGCTTTAAAAGCAGCTTTTTTTAACTCAATCTGTTTGCGTTTTGATTATTCAGGATGTATAGCTTCACATGGGCAAACATCTGCACAAGCACCACAATCTACACATAGATCAGGATCAATAACATAAGGAGTTCCTTCTGCAATTGCATCTTGAGGACATTCGCTTTGACAAGTTCCACATGATGAACATGAATCCGCATCAATTTTATAAGCCATTTTGTAATAAATTTTGGTTAATATTTTTCGCAGCAAAGATATAGATTTTTCCAATACAGAATAATAACATCAACTATTATTTCTACAAAAATTTTTCAAAAATAAAAACTAAGATTGAAACAAATAATAATATATTTGCAGGCATCATAAATTATACAAACACAAAATGAGGCTCTGGTCTCTTCATCCAAAATATCTTGATACCAAAGGGATAGTTGCTCTTTGGAGGGAAGCGTTGTTAGCAAAACATGTATTAGAAGGTAAAACAAAAGGATACACTAACCATCCTCAGCTACGGAGGTTCAAAAATGCTCCAAATTCTATTGCTTGCATTGATTATTATTTATTAATAGTATTTGAAGAAGCTATAGAAAGAGGATATAACTTTGACAGAAATAAAATCCCTGAAAATATAACACCAAGCACCATTAAAGTTACCAGAGGACAAATTGAATATGAAGTTACTCATCTGTGCAACAAGCTTAAGAAAAGGGATTTCAGTCGATATGAAAAACTAACCAACCTTACAAATTTTGAACAACATCCTCTTTTTAAGGTTATTGATGGACCCGTTGAGGATTGGGAAATAATATTATAAAAAATGAATAGTAGTTTAGTAGAAGTATATTCCGGCAATACCTGGGAGGTTGAAATAGTAAAAGGCCTATTGGAAAATGAAGAAATAAAAGTATTTCTGAGGGATGAATTTTGTGGCACACTGGCACCCTGGTATAGTTCAG
>JAEWNB010000041.1 GCA_023392945.1 Bacteroidota bacterium | reverse complement strand
TTATTAGAAGGTGAATCTATCTCTTTTATGATTGAAAATTTCTGACAAAATCTTATCACAAAAACAGGTAAAATGACCAAAGAAAAGAATAAAAAAACAAATAAAAAAATGATGTTCTTTGGGTCAATACTAAACATCCCCAAAGCAAAAAACATCAGAATAAAATAATAAAGAGGTAATAAAAGTGGATGAAAAACAGCAGAAATAATTTTAAAGAAATTCATTAAGAACAGAATTATTAAAAGACAAGGGAACAACGATTACCTTAAAAGAGTAACTGTTCCAATTTTCTCATAGGGAGTTCCATCGGGATAAATATATTTTATCAAATAGACATAAACACCCAGTTCTGCAGATTTACCTAAACAGGTACCATCCCAGCCGGTATATGGATCAAAGGTCTGAAAAATCAGTTCCCCGTTTCTTGAAAAAATTGAAAAACTATAATTATTAGTGCTCACAAAAGAATTAATTGGCATAAAAACCTTATTATTAAGACCATTTGGAGTAAATGCATTCGGGAGATAAGTGGTAGGCATTTGTTTAAGTGTTATACGATTTGACCTGCTTCTGTCACTAAATCCTTAAGAGTTGGTCTCCTCGACAGCTTCAACATAATATTCAAAATCAGAACCAAAACTAAACAATCCTGACACATCATCCACATAAGTATTAAAATTATTTGGGGCAATATTATCAATTTCAGCAAACATTTGTTCGGTTTGTAATTTTTGGAAAACTGAATAGCTATTTACTCCCATTTCCCAATTTCCATACCCTAACCATTGCAGTGTATTGCGATGAGCTTCATCAGCTGCTCCTGAAATAATTATATTGTGAGCCACATTGGATTCCGCCATTGAAATATCACATTCACTAATGATATTGACCCTGTAATAGTAAAAAGTATTCTGAACTGAAACAGCCTCATCTACAAAAATATAATCAGCAGCTCCCGAATAAGGGAGCGTTGAATATAATACAAAATTGAGATCATCTCCCACACTTCTGTAAACTTGCATTTTAGAAAACTCAAGGGAATCACCACTTGTAAAGATTCCGACTTCAATCTTTTCATCTATGACAGAAACATAGCGAATATAGGCAAAATGATCTGATTCAGTAACTACAAATTGAAATTCGGCTGCAGCAGAGCTTGCCGTTACTGATGTATCAGCATTCATAGCCCTAACAATAACTTTATAAAAGCTATTTGGCTGAACATTAGAAAGAGTATAGTTGGTAACAGTTGCTGTTGTTTGTCCTGAATATTGAAGGGGACCACCATCTCTTGAATAGTAAATTTCATATCTTGAAAGACCTCCCTTCATATTTTCGTATGGAGTCCAGGATAAAAATGCTTTCTGTAAACATATATCCAACGTATAAGATATATGCATAGTCTTTTGCAAAACAGTCATAGGAGATGAATTCATGCAACTATCCAAAGCAGCAATTCTGTAATTAAAAACTGAATTAGAGGGATTATTTATCAAATCTATCCACTGGGTAATATTTCTGCCATAAACAGTATCAATAGGAATCCATAAATTACCCGGATCCAGATAATAAATAATATAGGCAATCGCGTCTGTTGAACTAGAAGGATCCCATCCTAAAACAATATTTCCGGAATTATAATCAACGGAAACACTGTCTAAAACAGGAATTGAAGGATAGGTCATATCTGTAAATATATCACTTTGAATTCTGGATACATTTCGACAATTGGCTTGCATATCACTTAAAACAACTTTATAAGCAACTGTATTTGAACAAATATTAATAGTATCAATAAAAGAAAGGGAAGAAACCCCTCTTAGAAATACAAAATCTGCATCCGAAGGATTCTTTTTATAAATATCATAATTACTACTGTATGAAGGCAAAAGAGGTGATACAGGGGCTGCCCAGTTTAATTGTGCCAATCCGTTTCCGGGATTGGTAAGATAAAATTCAATGGTAACCAACGTATCTGATCTGAATATACTACCGGAATTAGAGATGGCCGCCATATAATAATAAATTTTAGGATTTACATTGGCATTGGCATCAAGATGAACCGCACTATTTACGTCAGGGTTGCCGGGAGTAATGGGAATTATTGTATTAAATAATGTAAAATTATTACCATCAAGAGAATAAAATAACTCATACCGATTGAAACCGGTTAAATCTGTAGGATGCATCCACGTAAGCTGAACTGCCCCGGTGGACAAAACGGCGACACAACGTAAACTGGGATTATTGAGAGCAAATGTTTTCCCAACCAACAATAATAAAAGAAATGTGAGAATAGATATTATTTTTTTCATTTTTTTATAACGTAAAATGCATTTAATTAGTATTTTGGATTATCAATATTTTCCAACAATAATCTGAGAAAATTCATCGGGAATTAAATATTTTTGAGCTATATCCAAAACCCTTTGAGGAGTCATCTCATTTATTGCTGCAATAGTTTTATTCAATTCATTTTCATCAACGCCAAAATCATTCCATCGAATATAATTACACATATAAGAGACTGTTCCGTCAAAATTACGAAGCAACCCGCCAAGCATATAATTTTTAACAGTATTTAATTCTTTTTGAGTAACATAACCTGAAGACAATCGATTCATTTCATTAAAACATTCTTTCAAGGCATTTTGGGTCTTATCAGCATTTACTTCACTTTTTATACAATAAATAGATGAATCGGCAAAGTAAATAGCTCCACAAGAAACCCCATACGTATAACCATTTTTCTCCCGCAAATTTTTCATAAGTCTGGAGCCAAAGAAGCCCCCGAAGAGCATGCTTACTAATGAAAAATCATTTCTGTCAGGACAATGATATGAATTAAAACGATGACATAAAACAATTGCCGACTGAAGAACCTCATCTCTTTTTACTACAGTTAATTTACTGGGAATTTGATCTTCAGGAAAATAATTTGGATAAAGAATCTGTTGGTGTGATTTTATAGAACTAAATGTTTGAGAAATATAAGAGTGTAAAACTTCATCCACATTACCTGAAACAAATAACCTAATATTTTCTGCACAAAAAGTTTCATTATGATATTGCTGTAAATCTGAAACCCTAACGTTTTCAATATGCTCTTTAGTCAAGACGTCACCAATTGGAAGTTTTTGATTAAAAAGAGTTTTATACATTTGCTTCGTAGCACCATAACTTACTTGCAACAAATTATATTCAAGATTTTTGATTTTTCGTTTTTTAAAAAGATTTAGGCTATCATCATTAAAATGAGGATAGGCAATAAAATCAAAAATAAAGGGAAGAACTTTTTCACAATTTAATTTAGGAACAACAAAATTCAATTCAACATATTCCATTCTCACAGAAACAGAAAAATCAGTTCCCCAAAAATCCAAAAAATCCTCAACTTCTGATGATGAATATTTACCGGAGCTTTCAGACAATAATAAATAGCAAGAGGAAGCAATATATTTTTGATGTTCAAATAAAAATCCTGCTTTAACTATTAAAGTGAAAAATATCAAATCAAGTGATTGATTATGAAAAAAATAAAAATCAATCCCATTGGATAATTTTGTCAAAACAGGTTTTTTTAAGGAAAAGGGAACTATTTTTTTAATAGGTGGAACCTTTTTCCTTATTTCACTATCTATTTTATATGCTGACATTAAAATTATCCTTATTTATAAGAGTTCAAATACTGAGATTAGTATGCAAAAATAGAATAATTTATCTGATTAAAGTCACTTGTCCCTTCTCGAGATGTGATTTTCCTGTAATATCTTTATAATTAATAATATAAACATATGAACCGGATTTCATTTTCTGTCCGTAAGACTCTCCGTCCCAACCAAATGAGATGTCTTTGGATTTGAAAAGCAACCGTCCTGACTGGTCAAAAATAGAAAATTCAAAATTTTGAACATCATAAGAAGAATAGACTAAAAATATATCATTTAATCCATCACCGTTTGGAGTAAACCCTTTCGGGATAAAAAGATTATAATTGGCTACATCTGATTGCGGAGGTTCAATAGGATTAGTATTGATTTGTTGATCATTATCGGAATTTTCGCGAGAAGTTACCATTTCATCTTGCCCACTATCCTTACTTACAACTTTATTAACCGGAAAAGATTTTTCTTTTGAATAAGAAACAGCAGGAGAAACAATATCAGAAATATTTCTTGATTGCGTAGAAGTTTGGGGAATAGTTGATTTAATAATCGGTGCCAATTTCACAGAATTCTCATTTGAAAGTGGAGCAGATTTATTTTCATTGACAACACCATTTTGAATATGTGATGGTTCTGAAGGAGTTTCAACAATAGATTCTTTATTATAAGTCATTCTATTTGAGTCATTCGGAAAAACCGATTCCGTATTATTTACCTGATTGAGAGAGTTATTATCATCAGAAACAAGAGTAGATTTGTCATCAATCCCTATAGTAAAATAAAGTAATAAGGAAACCACAGCAACCACAACCACTGCAGTTGCACTGTAGAGGATTGCTCTTTTAACAAAATGAGCCTTATTATACTTCAGGACTTTTTCATTCTGTATTATTTTTTCCCACATATCATCGGGAGGGGTTTGCTCAAAATCAGCAAATTTGTTTTTCAATAGTTCCCCGATATCAATCTCTTTCATAACATTATTATTTAAAATAATTCATT
>JAEWNB010000017.1 GCA_023392945.1 Bacteroidota bacterium | reverse complement strand
GTTTATTTCCATTTTAAATGACTTTGTAACAGAGGTTACCTCATATAACATTTCTATCAAAGATAAAATCTTACTTTCAGGAGTTGCTCCCAAAAAACGTAATGTGAGGTGCTGTAAGTCATTGTTTACCCATACTATATCATCATAGCTGCATTCTTTTCTTAAAGTTCCGATTAATTCAAGGAATGGCTTATCAAAGCAAACTTTTGCAGCAATAAAGAGTCTTTTCATAAATTTAGCTAGAAAAAAGTAAATTAGATATATTTTTCGAATGACTAATTAATGATAATTTCATCAATAAAAATCCAGGAATCATAGCCTGCCCCTAAATGCCAATCGGGAATCTGACCAAAGCTCTTTGCTTTTATTCGAACGTATCGAGCCTTTGCCCCTTTCTTAATCATAAATTCATCAATTGTTGGAGTATAATCATCTGTGGGATATGGATTTACTATAGTCCCATATGGGGAAAAATTAGTGTTGTCTTCCGAAATTTCTATTGTCACTGAGGAGGGATACCAAATCCAGGATTTAATCTCCTGTAAAAACCCAATCCCGACTTCTTTAATGTCTTGAATGGATTTAAGATCAACAACAGCTTCAAAATCCTGAGCTTGATACCCTTGCCATCCTCCTAACCTAAAATCATCTCCACCACGTAAATTATCAATCAAAGCATTGTCACCACCTCCGGTATATTGAGGACTATATTGCGATTTAAGAATTATACTCTTATCTATTTGAAGTTGTTGAAATTTGGATTCTACAACTTTGCTATATCCTGTGGTGGGGTTGTATGCAACTGCTTTCAATAAGGTGGTTTTATTGATTATTATTGGTTTTGTATATTTTATTGAGTGTACTGTAGGTTCAGAACCGTCTATGGTATAATATATTACATCTGTTTGAGCAGGATATTGAAAATTAGAATTATCCATTTTTGAAGGAGAAAAAAGAGAGATAGAAACCTCTGTTTTATCCATAAAGGAACGTTGCGTAGACTGTATATTAGGAACAATAGTAATTGAGGGTGAAACAAAACTGGATGGCCTGTTTTCTTCCTTATCCCCCCATTGCTCATTGGGAATATTAATCATCTCAAACTCCAGTGTTCCACCGTTTTTAAAATCATCATAACTGAAATATGATTTAGAATATTTTTCACCATTGAACTTTGCTGATTTAATATAAACATTCTCAGCATTTTGCTCATTACAAATTATAATAAACTTTTCCCCGTTTTCAAGATTAATGGTTACTTTATCAAAAATCGGAGAACCAATAATATATTGATTGCTCCCCGGACAAACAGGATAAAAACCCATAGCGCTGAATACATACCAAGCCGACATCTGACCGCAATCTTCATTTCCACATAAGCCATCAGGATGAGAAGTATAGAGTTCTCTCATTATCTTTCGAGTCAATTCCTGAGTCTTCCATGGAGCTCCGACATAATTATACAAATATGCAGCATGATGACTTGGCTCATTTCCATGTGCATACTGCCCAATTAATCCTGTAACATCCGACTGTCTACGACCGGACATAATGGATGAAGTATTAAACAATGTATCAAAAAAGGCTTCAGCTAATGAATTACCTCCCAGCACCTTAATATAGTTATTAATATCATGAGGAACGTATGTGGAGTATTGCCAGGAATTACCTTCTGTTATATGATTATTAATTTCTGTAGGATCAAACGGAAAAATAAAACCTCCATTTTCTTTTGGATGCATAAATCCATCAGAGTCTAAAATATTTTTATAAAACTGACACCTTTGAATGAATTCATTGTAGATTTCTTTATTACCAAGTTCCTTTGCAAATTGGGCAATACACCAGTCATCATAAGCATATTCCAAAGTTTTGGAAACATCCTCGTGTTCTTTATCTCCCGGAATAAAACCAAATTTAGCATATTCCGAACGTCCCAATTTATCAAGCTTTGCACTCGACACCATTGCTTCAAGCAGTTTCTTATTGTCAATATCACCTATTCCCTTCATAAAAGCATCATAGATGACCGATACAGAGTGATATCCTATCATACACCAAGTTTCAAAGCCCGCTAACTCCCAAACCGGTAACATTCCACCCTGTTCATAATGTTTCATGAAAGTGTATAGAAAATCACCTGTTCGTTTCCGGTCAATTAAGGAAAGAAGTGGGTGAAGAGCCCGATAGGTATCCCATAATGAAAAGACAGTATATACCTCATGTCCCTGCGATTGATGAATACTTCCATCCATTCCATAATATCGTCCGTCAATATCAGAAAAGAGATATGGAGATGTACAGGCATGATAAAGAGCTGTATAGAAGACTTCTTTCAACTCAGTATCTTCAGTTTCAACAACAATTTTGTTTAGTTCATCATTCCACATTTTCTGTGCATCTGCTTTAACTTTATCAAAATTAAAATCAGAAATTTCACTTTGATTATGAATAGCGCCTTCCATATCACTCACAATTCCCGAGATAGCAACTTTTAAAACGATTTCTTTCACATCATCAGCAAAATATATGACCGCTTTACAATCTTTCCCTGATATTTCATTTTCCACATCAATAGGAATACCATTCACATAATATTCTATTTTTTTAATAGGTTGTGAGAAAAGAATGGAAAAAGATAGTTTCTGATGATCATTCCAAGCACTCGATTCACGAATTCCAACTATCATGTTTTTTTTCGAATCATATAGAATTTTGCTGAAAATAACTTTATCCCTGTGTTTTAAATCAAGGATCACCCCTTTCGACTTATTGCCACCATCAGGAAAAGTATAACGATGCACAGCCACTCTCTTGGAAGCAGTTAATTCTACTTTCACATTGTCCTTATTTAATAAAACAGCATAATAACCGGGAGAAGCGGTCTCATTTTGATGCAAAAAACTGCTTGCATATTCTTTGTTAATTACCGAGGGTTTTCCGGTGAAAGGCATTAATAAGATGTCTCCATAGTCAGAACAACCT
>JAEWNB010000151.1 GCA_023392945.1 Bacteroidota bacterium | reverse complement strand
TTAAGAAAATAGAAATCTCAGAAAAAACATTATAAAACAAGAATAAAATGGAAATCAAAATTTTAGGTACCGGTTGTGTAAAGTGTGAGAACTTATACGATACAACCCGAAAAGCCGTGGAAGAGCTCGGTTTGGAAGCCACACTTGTTAAAGAACAAGATATTATGAAAATTTTGTCTTATGGAGTATTGGGATTACCGGCCATGGTGATAGACGAAGAAGTGGTCTCCTCCGGACATATTCTAAGCATTACACAAGTAAAGAAAATATTAACTGATAATTTAAAATAAAATGAATAACGAAAAAGCATTAAAAGAACTTGTAAAGCAACGCTATAGTCAACTGGCACGAGATAACAAAGCCGATTGCGGTTGCTGCGGGGGAACTCCTGCCGATCCCTCCAAAAAAACTTTCACTATCATGAGTGAAGCCTATACTCATTTAAAGGGATATGTTCCGGAAGCTGATCTTGGAGTCGGTTGCGGATTGCCCACACAATATGCCGGAATTAAGGAAGGAGATACTGTGATGGATTTGGGTTCGGGAGCAGGCAATGATTGTTTTGTTGCACGTGCCGAAGCCGGGGCAAGCGGAAAGATTATCGGGATTGATTTCTCTCCCGAAATGATTGCAAAAGCCAGAGCAAACGCCAAAAGACAACAGTATGACAATGTCATTTTCATTGAAGGAGATATAGAAGAACTTCCGGTTGCCGAAAAGAGCGTGGATGTTGTGGTAAGCAATTGTGTTTTAAATCTATTACCAAGAAAAGATAAAATTTTTAAAGAGATTTATCGTGTCCTAAAGCCGGGTGGCCATTTTTGTGTGTCAGATGTGGTTCTCAAAGGAATCTTTCCGAAAGAATTTACAGACAATGCTTCTATGTATGCCGGTTGTATTGCAAGTGCCATTCAACAGGAAGATTATATGAGTGAAATAGCAAAAGCCGATTTTACCAACATCAAAATCGAGCGAACCAAAACCATTACTATTCCGGATGATGTATTGCGTTATCATTTAGATGAGTCAACTTATGAAAAATATAAAGCAGGTAACGTAGGCATCTATTCCATTACCGTGACGGGAGAAAAGTCCGAATAAAAATTCAAATCATTTACCATATTAAGGCTTATAAAACAAAAATCAATAATAAAATTATGAAAGATAAGAATTCTAATATCATGTTGCTGTTCACTTTGGGCGTTTTGCTATTAGCAGGTTGTCATTCGGGCAGCAAACAAACAGAAGATGCTTTAATCACAGATTCTGTCTCAACTGTTGAAACAACCTGCAACGGTGACACATCGCTTCCTCAGGATAGTGCTTCCGAAGATGTTGCACCTGAAGTTAAAACAGAGCTTCCGGTTGTTTACATATACAATTTTCATGTAACCAATCGCTGTGCTTCATGTATTGCTATTGAAGATGCCACGGCAAAAACGCTTAACACTTATTTTGCCCCCGAGTTAAAACAGGGAAGAATCAAGCGGATGGTGATCAATGTTGATGATGATGCCAATAAAAAGATCTCCGAAAAATATCAGGCTTTCGGCTCCGGATTGTTTATTACCCGTTCCTATAAAGGAAAAGAAACCACCACAGATTTGACGGGAGACGGCTTTAAATTTGCCAGAAATAAAGAAGATCGATTTATCCAAATTTTAAAAAGCAAAATCACGGAATACTTAAAATAAACTTTATGAAAAAAATCACTTTAATTTTATTGGGGATCTTAATATCCGTGAATGTTTTGGGGCAAAAGGACAATGATACCGTCATTTCCAATAATCCTCAAAATCTGAAACTGAAAGTACTCTATTTTCACATTACCAATCGTTGCCATACCTGTCGTTCAATTGAAAAGCTTGTCAGAGAAACTATCGATTCAAATTTTACCGAACAGCTTAAAAATGGAGTTGTTGATTTATATATTCTGAATTGCGAACTCCCCGAAAATACAGCACTTGCTCAGAAGTATGATGCGTATGGGGCTACCCTTGCCATCACAGCATACAGTCTTGGAAAGGAGGGCAAAACCGAAGATTTGTCTAATTGGGCGTTTCAGAAAGTGTATTCTCCGGAAATTTTCAAACGAGAGCTTATTGAAAAGATCAACGATAAAATAAAATAACCATCATGGAATATTTACAATCCTTATTGGATAATACTTCTGTCCCGTTATTATATGCCTTTATATTAGGATTAATGACCGCCATCAGTCCCTGTCCGCTGGCTATGAACATCACCGCTATTGGCTTTATAAGCAAGAATATAGCAAATAGAAAAAAAATATTCTTTAATGGATTGTGGTACACATTAGGGAGAGCTTTCAGCTACACGGCAATTGGAGTAATTCTCTATTTTGGTGCCAGCAAATTTCATGTTGCAAGGTTTTTTCAGGAATACGGTGAAAAATTGTTAGGACCTCTTTTAATCATTGTTGGGATTATTATGCTTGACCTGATTAAAATAAAATTCCCAAGTTTTTTTAATATTTCGCAAAAGATTGAAAAGAAAGGTGAAAAAGGAAGTGGATGGAGCGCCTTCTTAATTGGGGTTCTATTTGCCTTGGCATTTTGTCC
>JAEWNB010000128.1 GCA_023392945.1 Bacteroidota bacterium | reverse complement strand
ATACAAAAATATATAATTTTTATTCCTTACCAATCGTTAACCCAAAAGAATATTAACAATACTCTGTTGGAAAATATTTAGAAACAAAATTGTCTTAATGATGGCTAATAGTATTTTTGTATAAATTAATAATATTATATGAACACTTTATTTTTATTGCAAGAAACAGTAACTCAAGTAGCAGACACCGTTATTAATCAGGCTGCTACAACTGCCGCTCCGGCTGTAATTGAAAAAATCAAAATTCTAGATTTGGTTTTTATGAAACAAGGTTTATGGATTATGATTCCCCTTTTTATAGAACTTGCTTTAGCCATTTATGTGGCGATTGAAAGATATCTTACTATTAAAAATGCAGAAAAGGAAGACAGCAATTTCATGAATAATATCCGTGATTTTGTTGTGAATGGGAAAATTGAGTCGGCAGTTGCCCTTTGTAAAGGCAATACTACTCCTTTATCACGTATGATTGAAAGAGGACTAACCCGAATCGGGAGACCACTCGAAGATGTTTCTGCGGCTATTGAAAATACAGGGCAACAGGAAATTGCAAAACTTGAAAATAGATTAGCTGCGTTGGCAACAGTTGCCAGTACTGCTCCTATGTTAGGATTTTTAGGAACCGTAGTGGGGATGATTGTTTGTTTCCATTCCATGGCTGCAAATGCCAATAATTTGGATATTAGTGTTTTGGCAAATGGTGTTTATGTGGCTATGGTGACTACTGTTGCGGGTCTTATTATTGGTATTATTGCACTGCTTTGCTATAATTATTTGATTTCTAGAATTAGTAGATTGGTAAATAAATTAGAGGCTAAAACCACCGAATTTATGGATTTATTACATGCACCTGTTAAATAAAAAATCATGTTAAGAACACAAAATAAGTTGCGAGTTGACTTCAGTGGCACTTCAATGTCGGATTTGGTTTTCCTTTTGCTGATATTTTTTGTCATAACATCAGCCTATGTTTCTCCAAATGTTATCAATCTTTTATTACCTAAAAGTGATACAGGAAAACAGTCTCCGGCAAGGAATATTGAAGTCTATATTAATGCAGAAAAAGAATATTTCGTGAATCCACAGGGCGCAAATGCAGTTCCGGTTCCTTATGAAGAATTACTTCCTGCTCTTCAACAGGCTGTGGCTGCTGATAAAACAACCCAAAAGGCAATCGTTTTGCGTTCAGATAAAAGTGTGCCAATTGAAAATGTTGTCATTCTAATGGATGTTTTGAATGATCTAAATGAATCTTTAGGAGAAGGGAACGGCTATAAAATTGTGCTGGCGACGGAGGCACAATAATTTTTTATACCATGGAAAAAGAGAAGAAAATACGCATAGTTTCTTGGATTTTTACAGGAATTTTCATATTGATAATGCTCATCATTATGAATTTTTTTGGACTTTATTATCAGGTTCCACCACCTCCGGCAAAAAAAGTTCTTCTTATCGAAATGAATATGGAAGTTGGCGGCGGAGGTGGCGGAGGTAATGAATCTCCCAATCATCTGAAAGTAGCCGGAGGAACTGCTGAAAACTACCTGACATCATCAGACATCTCTTTGCCTTCAATACCGGTCTCTTTAAAGAAATCAATCTCTGAAGATAATACTCCGGCAACAGTTGCTTCGCCAACCCCCAATACCAATGCAGCTTATCGTCCCGGAATGGGTGGCGGAAAAGGAGGGGGCACTGGCATAGGTACCGGAACAGGAAAAGGTTCCGGATTCGGAGAAGGTGATGGTAGCGGAAACGGTGGGGGAATTGGTTATGGAGTGGGCAACAGAGGCTATACCTATATGCCGGAATTGAATGTTACTGAACCCGGGACTGTTTATGTGGAAGTGCATGTTGATGAATCTGGTGTGGTGGTGGATGCCAGGGTTATTACAAGTCGCAAATATCCTACCACAATTACTGATTCAAGAGTTCAGGCTCAATGTGTGGCAAAGGCTAAAACTGCAAAATATAGACCCGGAAAAGAAGAATTACGCATTATTGTTTTTAAATAGTCTTTTTTCTTTTCATCAATTTTGTCATTAAATATGTATAATTTATTGTTGAAAAAGATATTTTCATCTTATCCTATGTATCATCGTATAGGAAGTGCAGCCTATAAAGAAGGTCTTGAAAATATTGAACAGTTAGCTTCAATTACGGAAAATCCTCAAAATTCTTTTAAATCAATTCACGTTGCCGGAACTAACGGAAAAGGTTCTGTGGCTCATTTTTTGGCATCTTATTTTCAGGAATGTGGATTGAAAACAGGACTCTTCACATCCCCACATCTTGTCGATTTTAATGAAAGAATTAAAATTAATGGAATTAAAATTCCTGAAAAATGGGTAGTTGAATTTTTTGATCAATATAAGAATAAATTTGATCTTATTGAGCCTTCTTTTTTTGAAATGACTACAATCTTGGCTTTTGACTATTTTGCTCGCGAAAAGGTTGATATAGCAGTTATTGAAACAGGTCTTGGAGGAAGACTCGATTCTACTAATATTATATTGCCGGAAATTTCTGTGATTACCAATATATCCCTTGAACATACTCAGATGCTTGGTGATACATTACCTAAGATTGCAGCCGAAAAAGCAGGAATTATTAAAAAGAATCGTCCGGTTGTTATCGGAGAATTTGATGACAGTACTTACCCTGTTTTTAAAAATAAAGCGGAGGAAATGAATTCTTCCCTTTATATGGCAGAAGAAAATGTTTCTGTTATTAGTCATGAGGTTAAACCTGAAATTGGAAGACGTGTGATCTCAATTTGTTATAAAGATCAACTAATTGCTGAAAATGTGATACTTCCTCTGATTGGGAATTATCAATTGAAAAATATTGCCACTTTTGTTCAAACGGTAATATCTTTGAATGAAACTATTCCGTTTCAGGAGAATTTGTTGAAAAGAAGTATTGAAAAAGTAGTGGAAAATACTAATTTTATGGGAAGATGGCAAATTGTTGATTATAAGCCTCTGACAATTTGTGATGTTGCTCACAATGTTGCCGGAATGAAGGAAATAGTCAGTCAACTTCAGAACATGAATTATCGACGGTTGCATTTTGTGATTGGTTTTGTTAAAGATAAAGATGTTGATTCAATTTTGACTTTGCTCCCAAAAGAAAATACTACTTACTATATCTGTCGTGCCGATATTGAAAGAGCCTTGGAATGTGAAGTTATAGAGAATAAAATGAAATTGTTGAATTTTACTACTGTTATTGGAGAAACAGTTCCCCATGCATATTTAAAAGCAAAGGAAGCTGCAACATCTGAAGATCTGATTTTTATCGGGGGAAGTTGTTTTGTCGTGGGTGATTTTTTTAAAAATCT
>JAEWNB010000120.1 GCA_023392945.1 Bacteroidota bacterium | reverse complement strand
TTTTTTTTGATGGTTGATAAAACAATCCGCCAAGTAAGTCGTTATGAAAATTGTATTTTTTATTCAAAACCAATTAATATATGAATGTAACAGTAGATATTAGAGAATTGAACGAACGCATTCAGCGTGAAAGTGCTTTTGTTGACATGATCAACATGGAAATGAGTAAAGTTATTGTTGGTCAGAAGCAGATGGTCGAAAGACTTCTTATCGGATTGCTTTCAAACGGGCATATTTTGTTGGAAGGAGTTCCCGGATTAGCAAAAACATTGGCTATTAAATCTTTGGCAAATTGTATTGAAGCTAAATTCAGCAGAATTCAATTTACGCCCGATTTGTTGCCTGCCGACCTTATCGGAACTATGATTTATAGTCAGAAGAAAGAGGAGTTTGTGGTTAAAAAAGGTCCTATTTTTGCCAATTTCATTTTGGCGGATGAAATTAACAGAGCCCCTGCAAAAGTACAAAGTGCCCTTCTTGAAGCTATGCAGGAACGGCAAATTACAATAGGAGAGAGTACCTATAAACTGGATGAGCCTTTTTTGGTAATGGCTACCCAAAATCCAATCGAACAGGAAGGCACTTATCCGCTTCCGGAAGCTCAGGTGGACCGTTTTATGATGAAAGTGGTGATTCCTTATCCTACAAAAGAGGATGAAAAAATGATTCTGAACCAACATCTTGAAGCTGATTATCCGGTCACTCATTCGGTCATTAAGCCGGAAGATATTGTGAGAGCCAGAACGATTGTAAAAGAGGTTTATATTGATGAAAAAATTTCAAATTATATAACCGATATTGTTTTTGCTACCCGTTATCCGGCCGACTATAAATTGGATAAATTTTCAAGTTTGATTAACTACGGAGCATCTCCGCGTGCTACCATTAATCTGGCTTTGGCTGCTCAGGCGTTTGCCTTTATAAAACGTCGCGGTTATGTTATTCCGGAAGATATTCGTGCCGTATGCCATGATGTTCTTCGTCATCGTATCGGCTTGAGCTACGAAGCAGAAGCTGAAAATATCACCTCTTCGGATATTATCAGTGAAATTCTTAATACGGTGGAAGTTCCTTAATGGAAAGAAGTTTTGTCTTAATTAACGGTTACTAAGATTCGGAAAAGTAGTATTGTTATTATGGAATCAGGTGAATTAATTAGAAAAGTCAGAAAAATTGAAATCCGCACGAAGGCTTTGTCTCAGCATATATTCTCAGGACAATACCACAGTGCTTTTAAGGGTTTGGGGATGGCTTTCAGCGAAGTGCGCCAATATGGATATGGCGACGATGTGCGTTTTATTGATTGGAATGTGACGGCCAGATTTAATCAGCCCTATGTCAAGATTTTTGAAGAAGAAAGGGAACTGACGGTGATGCTGCTGATTGATGTCAGCGGCTCCAATCTTTTCGGAACCAAAAGTCAGTTTAAATCGGATTTGATAACCGAACTTGCTGCTGTTTTGTCTTTTTCTGCGATTAATAATAATGACAAAGTGGGGGTGATATTTTTCAGTGACCGCGTGGAAAAATTTATTCCTCCCAAAAAAGGAAGGTCACACACCTTGCGTATTATCAGTGAATTGGTTAATTATACTCCATCCCAATCCAAGACGGATATTAGTGAAGCTCTTCGCTATTTGACAAATGCAATCAAAAAGAAATGTACCGCTTTCCTTATTTCCGATTTTCTGAATGCAAATTATGAACAGGCTTTAAGAATTGCTGCCAACAAACATGATGTGGTTGCTTTAAACATTATGGATAGGGGAGAAGCGCAGTTGCCGGATTTGGGACTGATACATCTGAAAGATCCGGAAACGGGGAAATTCTTTCTCGCGGATACTTCCGATCAGGCAGTTAGAAAAGCACATCATCATTGGTGGATGGAATTGCAAAGACAGAATAATGAAATATTTAGAAGAAACGGAGTGGATGTTGCCTCCTTATATACCGACCGCGATTATGTCAGAACTTTGATTGAACTCTTTCAAAAAAGAGGCTAACTTGTTAACTTAATGATGTTGGTAAATTAATTTTAATGGTTATTGTGTTAAAATCAAAAAAAAGTGTATTTTTGCAGCCACAATTTTTTGAAACCGAATAAATAAGAATAAGAGATGAAAAAAGAATTAATTCAATATGTTGAGGATAATTTTGTAGAAAAGAGAGAATTCCCAAAATTTAAAGCCGGTGATACTGTTACTGTTTCCTATAAAATTGTGGAAGGTACGAAGGAACGTATTCAGCAATTTCAAGGAGTGGTTTTGCAAATCACAGGTAGTGGTGTTACCCGTACATTTACTGTAAGAAAAATTTCAGGTGGTGTTGGTGTTGAAAGAATATTTCCTTTTTCTTCTCCTTTCCTTGCCAATATTGTGGTAAATAAAAGAGGTGTTGTTCGCCGTGCACGTATTTTCTACTTGCGTGAACTTACCGGTAAAAAAGCACGTATTCGTGAAAAAAGAAATTAATTATTCGAATATAAATATCCTACTTATAAAAAACGCTTTTATAGGCGTTTTTTTAGTTTAAGTTATGACCCTACACGATTCATTCCGAAAGTCAGGTAATTTCTTGTTTAAATATCGTGGACAAATTCCACTGTTTATATTTATTTTGGGAGTGCCGGTTCTCATCTTTACCAATCATCCGCTGTATGAAGCGCTGGCAAACGGCTCTATCGGCGTCGCATTTAAAACGACGATCCTGATTGCTTCCGTTCTGATTTCCCTTCTTGGCTTTATAGTCCGTGCTTATACTATTGCAACCACGCCTCGCGGAACTTCCGGCAGAAATACTAAAAAGCAGGTTGCCGAGCAACTTAATACCAAAGGTATTTATTCGATGGTGCGTCACCCGCTCTATCTTGGCAACTACCTGATGTGGGCCGGACTGCTGCTCTTTACGATGAATCCGTTTCTGATTCTGATAGTTTCGTTCCTATTTTGGCTCTATTATGAACGTATTATGTTTGCCGAAGAAGCTTACCTGGAAAGTCGCTTCGGACAACAATTTATCGATTGGGCTGATCGTGTGCCTCCCTTTTTTCCTGCTTTCGGCAAATTTGAAAAAGGGAATATTCCATTCTCTTTTAAAGCTGTTCTTAGAAGGGAATATACAGGACTTTTTGCTATTACCCTTGTTTATACGATGATCGATTATATCATCCATTTTACTATCCGATTTTTATATCAGAATGATGCTCTTGCAGTATCAGACCGCCTAAGACCGTCACTTTATTGTCTCCTCGTTGTGCTGGTTATTACTTTGATCCTCAGAACACTGAAGCATTATACAAAAGTGCTGAATCCGGAAGTCAATAGAGATTGATAACGAAATTATCCATAAACAATAAATATTATGAACATTTCACACATTGAACACATTGGCATTGCAGTTAAAGATTTAACCCAGGCAATCCCTTATTATGAAAATGTTTTAGGCTTAAAGTGTTATAACATTGAGGAAGTTGTTGACCAGAAAGTAAAAACGGCTTTTTTTAAAGTCGGTGGAACTAAAATAGAATTGCTTGAGCCTACTTCTCCTGAAAGTGCTGTAGCAAAATTTATTGAAAAGAAAGGGGAGGGGATTCACCATATCGCTTTTGCCGTGGATAGCGTTGCAGCTGCCTTGAGTGATGCTGAAAATAAAGGAATTCAACTGATTGACCATGCTCCTCGTGGCGGTGCAGAAGGATTAAGCATCGCTTTTTTGCACCCCAAATCAACTTTGGGCATTTTGACTGAATTGTGTGAATATCCTGAAAAATAGATAATCTTTTTTTTGATTTTTTTTGTAGAGACGCGATTAATCGCATCTCTACGGGCATTGTCAAATCAATAGTCAATGCAATCTTTAAATTCAGAGTCTTTAGTCCAATTTTGATGAACTGTATTTTCAAAGAACAATTCGCTTAACTATAAAGCGTGGACTTTATATGTCTTTAATTAAATTTAAAAAATCTTCTAATTTATAGGCTCCGTTAACAATCCTTTTTTCGTAAACCATAAAATATCGATAATTATTTCCTGCTTTACTTGCCCAGAATCCGCCAAGTCTTATTTTTTGTTCTGCATCTAAATGGTCACCTTTTGTTTCAAGTAGTAATGTTTTTTCACTTTTCGTCTGAATTATAAAGTCCGGATAATGATTTATGAAACCGTTAATTCTAAATCCTTTTCGCTCAATATTCCTTGTCCAGAAAGCAATATTTTTCATGTTCCCAATTTCATTGATAACGCGTTCTTCAAATCCGTTCATATAGCTTTCCTTTTCGTAAAGCGATTTAGTGATATCCTTTGAAGTGTCGCCTGGAGAAATAGTGTTTGGTAATTGAAAAGATGGTTTAATAAATACTTTGTCGGTATCTAAAAAATCTTTGAATTTTTTTTCTGCAAATATGTCTGAAAGTGATTTTATTTTTTGTTTAATCTTGTCAGTATAGGTGTATTCGTTATTTGCCAAGTCGTCAAATTGCTCATCTTTAAAATCTTCAAGTATTCGGCTTATGTATTTTTCAATTTCCTTGTCGGGAATTGGATACATATTTCCCATAATATCCATAATCCTTTTTGTAAAGTTTTTTACTCTACTGTCTTTTCTTGCAGGGTCGAGAATATAAGCTATTACGCTTTCCTTTACTAAACCATCAAGCCTTACAAAAGTTGGAGTGTGCTCTTTCTTTGTTTCGTCTAAATCTACTTTGTAGAGTTCGGAAGTAATACTGTCAAATGCAATATTTGTATCGGCTTTGCTAAGGGCAAAACCATCTAAAAGATTTTCCTTTTCCAAAGGCAATTCTTCTTCTTTTTGTCCGAACAAATCATTTGCAGGGACTTTCAAGTAGAACTGAGGTAAATTTATCTTTTCTGCTTGTTCCTTAAAAATGTCTTTAATACTATATGTTTTCACAAGTTGTTGAATTTCGTTAGGCAAAGCTTTCATATTGGTTGCTTCCATTTCGGAAACAGTTTTTTCAAATGTTTGATTTTGTTCTATTGCAGTTTTTTCAATTTCCGAAATTGTTTCACTTGGCAATTCAGTTTCCGAAGGAACTGAAATTCTTGATGTATCAATATCAGAAGTAATATCTTCGGTCGTTTCTTCGGTAGTCGAAAATATAGTAAGTTGCTCTAATGGATCTTGTTTTTGGATTGGTTCCTGCACTGAAGTATCAGCAAGTTTATAATCTTTTTCGCTAAACCCCGCTTTATTTAAGCCTCTGACAATGTTTTGCAATGTGTCCATAAATTTGGATGATGCAGTTAAAACAAAACTTAGATTTAAAAGCGGAAAGTTATGTTTCATTACATAGGGTTGACGCAAAACCCTGCCTAAAATTTGTTCTACATCAACTGCCGAACTCTTATCAGCCAACGATGCCAAAATGTAAGCAAACGGACAATCCCAACCTTCTTTAAGTGCGTTAATGGTTATGATGTAACGAACTTCACAATCACGGCTCATTAAATCAATTCCTTTAATCTCGTTGATACTTGCAGTCTTGATTTTAATTTGCTCGACTGGTATTTTTAATTCAATAAGTTTTTCTTTTAGTTTTTGAACATTCGATTTTTCCTCCTCTTCATTTTGAAAATCCTTGCCGTTTTTAGGCTGTGCTTGAAAAAGAACAATAGGGCGTATGTATTTTCCGCCTTTCTTTTCTTCTTCAATGGCTTGTAGTTCCAAACGTTTTTGCAATTGTAAACTTGAATTTATTACTTCCGTTTTATCTTGATGATTGTAAACGATAACAGGAAGTTTAACCATGTTTTCACGCTTTAACTCTAAAGCATCAATAAAACTGATAATATTACTATTGTTGCGAGGCGTTGCCGTAAGGTCAAGTATAAAACAAGGATTAAATTCTTTAAGCATTTCAACGCTTAAATCGGTTTCCGCATTATGGCTCTCGTCCACAACTACCAAAGGATTTAAGAATTGCATAACCTTCATCAAGGATATTTCTTCGTCTTTGCCTAAAAGTGTTTCAAAGGATTGCAACGAGCCATTTTGCTCAAAGACTTTTCGTCCTTCTTTATTTGCTGTACGAATACTGTCGAAACTTAAAACGAAAATATTTAGTTGTTCCTTCACCGAAGTTGCATTAAAACCGCTCCCTTGTAACAATGCTGACTTGTCGAATACTTCTACTTTATTGCCAAAGTGCGAATTAATTTTTTGGCGGTAAGGGTGCGAAGTATCTTTAAGGTTTTTAATGGTTTGGTCTAAAATAGTGATTGATGGCACAAGCCAAACAACCGCCTTTGGGCGGTCATAATCAAAAGCATCAAAAACAGTTTTAATGGCATTGCAGGCTATAAATGTTTTACCGCCAGCGGTCGGTACTTTTATACAAATATGTGGCACTCGTGCCACATTATTTTTATATGGCTCAATGGCAGTACCAGAATACGGATAAAGGGGTGTTCTCGGGTGTTTTGCCCAAAAATTATAAAATGCTTCCTTTGTATCTTTGGTTTCCTGTACATGTTCCAAAAATGAAGAAAGGTCGTTTATTACCTGTTGTTGATATGGTTTTAGTTCCATTGCTTAAAATCGTGTTATGTCTCTTGGTATTTTCTTAAAAATAATATGGTGCTTGGTCATGAAATCCTTTGTAAGCAAGCAGTTGTCTGCATAAATTACATATTGCTCCGCTTTGGTTTTCATAGTTGCCAAAAAAGCATGGTCAAGCGTTGTTACTTCGTCTTTATCGTAGTTGAAGTAATAAGCAGTGTCGTTATGTTTACCAAGAAAGTGTTTATTGTCAGTATGTTGAGTTTCTGAAAAAGCAGATTTTGTTTCGGTGTAATAAACATATTGTCGTATTTTTTCAACACCAACAGTTTCGTTTAAGTTTCCGTCTTCGTTGAAAAGAGGTTGACCCAATTCATAAAAATCAAAACTACCGCCTGTTCCTTCCGTTGAATTGTAACCGTTTATTGCACGCTTAACTCTTTCAGCAGTAATATTGTCGGAATACTCTTCCATTTCAATTAAAATGAATTTTCGGTTTCCACTATCTTTTTTGTTAAGATTTAAAACTGCATGAGCAGTTGTACCACTACCAGCAAAACTATCAATTACAATTGAGTTTTTATCAGTTGCTTGGTACAAGCAATATTCAATAAAATCAACTGATTTAGGGGTTTGAAAAGTTTTTTGTTCAAATATTTTTTTAAGTTGAAGCGTTCCCGCTTCGCTTGAAAATTCAGAACCAAGCCAAAATGATTTTGGTTTTATTGTTTTGTTTTCGCCGTCTTTACTTAAATAGTCTTTTTGAAAAACATCAAATTCATTCCTGCCTTTTACTGTTTGGGTTGTTAGTTCATTTATTCTTTCTATTGCAGTATCTTTTCCCCATCTCCACCGTCCGTCTGTACCATCAGATAATTTAGGAAGTATTTCAATATCATTATCAGAGTTCTTTGTTAACGATAAAATTTTTGAGGTTTCATTGTAATAGAAAGGATAATACATATTGGGTCTATCTTCTCGTTTCGCACCAGAACCTCGCTTTCTTAAACCTTGAAGCCGATATGAACCCAATTCATCTTTGAGTTTATAATCATCAATATATTCTTCAGGAACTGGAACACCATTAGTTGTAAACTTTCCTTTTTGAAATATCATTAAACTCTCGTGAGCGGTTGCAATAAATTTATCGTCACTTCTTCCTTTCAAATTATTAACTACAGCCACATTAGAAATAAAATTGCTTGTGCCAAAAATCTCATCGCAAATCAACTTTAAATTTGCTTCTTCGTTTTTGTCAATTGAAATAAAAATTGCACCATCATCAGCCAATAATTTATGAAGCAACTTTAAGCGAGGATACATCATGCAAAGCCATTTGTCGTGGCGTGTAAGGTCTTCTGCTTCTTTGCCAACTACTTGTCCGAGCCATTTTTTAATTTTCGGGTCGTTTACGTTGTCGTTATATACCCAACTTTCGTTTCCTGTGTTATATGGTGGGTCAATGTATATGCACTTTATTTGTCCTTCGTATTCGGGCAAGAGTGTTTTTAGACCTTCGAGGTTATCTCCGTGAATTATTTTGTTTCCGCTTTTAGTCTCGGTTTGGGTTTGCTGTCCATTATCAAATCCGTATGAGTGTTCCAATACTTTAAACGGAACATCCATGTGATGATTTATAACTTTTTCTTTCCCTATCCAGTGTAATGTCGGCATAAATTAAATTTCTATTGGTACATTTTATTCATAAGTCAATCGTTAATTAATAATATAGATCAGATTATTATAAAATGAAATGGTGCTTTTATAATTACCATTATATTATGTAGAATTATGTTGGCAAAACAATGCCTTTTTTTAAGTTCATTAATGCAATTTTTTCCAAAATTTTGGCTCACAAATTTAGGAAATATATAATTCCATAATTCACTTTTCCAAAAAGAAGTTGTTTTTTTTCTTGATTTTTAGAAAAAAGACACGAAAAATGTTTCCTATTTGAAGAAATAATAGATTATAAAAAATGAAAAATAATCTATTTTCATGAATATTTCTAATTATAAAATAATATAGAAGTTTTATCTCTTTCCCCATAAAAAAAAGGCAGCCCCCTTATCGTCCGTCCAAAGTTGCCTTCGACAAGATCAGTCGCCGAAAGTGTTTTCGGGGCAAGGGTTTGCAATATGGTAGGGGAGGTGCTGTGCGGGATTTTCTATCAAGTTACACGAATGTTGAAGTGGGCTAAAAACTTGAATAACTTACTTTTTCGGAAATTTTATATACTGCGTGTTAGCAGTAGGCTTTTTTTATTTTTATTGTTATAGTTGTTCATCCATCATCATTTCGTAATGTTCTTTCCCAATTGATTTAAAAATTTCCGCAAATACGTTAAATAGTATTTGAGGTTGTTCATTGATAATTTTTTGATAATAAGCACTGTCAAGTGCTGATATTTTATGACTTTCGTCATTTATTGTTGAAATGAATGCACACTTGATATAATAACTTGGTTCGTTTTGGTCTTCATTAATTAATGCTGCCCAAGAATCTCGACCATAGCCAACAAAGTTCACATAACTTTCAATTATCCTTCGCATTGAATTGGAAATCATAATATTCAAAGATGTATTGTTTGGAATATTAGCTTTTATCTCTTTAATGTTTTTCCACATCAATGAATAATCGTCAAATACTGTCTTATTGTGCTCCCCAGATATGGATGTTTTATTATTTAACTTTGAAATTTTAAAGTGCCAATAATCATTACAAATCGGTCGTTTTTCAAAAGAGACTTCTTTGTAGAAATAAATGTTATGAGTCAAAATAAAGACTTGAGCAATATTGTTGTTTTTTAGTAGCATTCGATTAGGTTTATTATCGTCTGCTTTTCTTTGAATTAATGAATGAATCAATGTGGAAACAATAAATAAAGATTGACTATCCAAGCTTGAAACAGGATCATCAATAACTATTATTTTTTTCTTACTTCCGTTATTTTGTAAATCATCTGACCCTAAACATAATTGATAGAAATAAAGAAATGAAATAAAATTCTTTTCTCCTTCACTTAAACTATCAAATACAGGACTAGTATTGGATGAGTTTAAACGTTTAAGGTAATATCTTGAAATATTATTTACTTTATCTTTTTGGTCAATTTCAAAACCGTCGAAACCAGCATTCTTCAGAACTAGGTTTATATTATCAACAGCATCTTTTGTATTTACTGTTTGGCTTCTTAAGGTTTCAATGGTTTGTCTTGCTGTTATAATTTTGTTGTAATAACTTCTTTTCAGTTTTGATGCAATTGTGGTTATTTGAGAATACTTATTTACTCTGTTATCAAAATCATGAATTATTTGTTTACAATGTTCTGCAATATAATTCCAAATGTTTCTCAAAAGTGTTTTCTTGTTTGTGTCTAAGTCTCTGAATAATTGGTTATTGATTTTAATTTTATCGAGAATATTCGATAGTTCATCTTTTGATGCCACTAGAGAACTTATCGATTTCTTTTCATTTGAATGGTCAATTTTGTAATCAATAATTTTGAGGTTTATTTCAAATAGTGAATTTAGTTTGAAAACAAGATTTGAAACTATGTTGTTGGGATTAAAAACATTTTGTATTGAAGTAATACTTTCAATAAATGTATTTGATTCTTCACTGTAACGTTCTCTAAGTTTTGAAATTTCTTTAAGTTTATTCTTGTATGTTTCATCAAAATATTTTTCGAATTGCTCTCTAAGTTCATTGTCAATAGTTTCTTTTTGACAAAATGGGCAGGTATTTACATCTGGTTGTAAAAAGTTAATACCTTGCTCAACCCAATTTCTTGAACTCAAGGCTTTAATCAAACTTGCAATATCAACATCTTCATTACCTACAATTACTTCTTGAAGCAGTTTTTCTAATTGAACCTCAATTCTCCTGATATTTAAATATGATTTTATATTTATTTTTTCAGTTATATTTTTTAATTCCTTCTCATAAAGAGTTGTATATTGGTCAGTTATTTCTTGTAAGCTCAATATTTGTCCTGTTGGATTTTGTAAAACAAGTCTTATCTCTTGTAAGTGATTTGGTTTACTCCCAGAGTGTACAAGATTAATCTTAAGAAAGGTTGAAAAGGTCGCTCTTTGATTCCAACAATCATTGAGTAGTCTTTCCGATTTTGACTTTTTGTCATTTTCAATTACAGTAATTATATTTTCATATTTATTTTTTAAAATCTCATATTTTTGGATATTGGATTCTTCTTTAGTGATTTTTAGGTCAATTAATGCATTTGATTGATTTAAAGAAAATACACCCTTGAAGTCTTGACTTCTTCTAAAATTTTCTTCGATGAAATCTTCGTTGAAGGTCAATATTTGATGAATTTGATTATCAAAACCTGTATTTGAGCAATTATTAAAATTTATATCCTGTTGCGCAGTATTCAAACTTAGATTTCTCAAATACTTTGCAATTGTTGATTTCCCCGAGCCATTAAAACCAAAGAAAAAATTGACTTTTTTTAAGTCATTAATTGTTACGCCATTTACATTGTCAAATGTCGCCACATTTTTTATTGTCAGGGAAGAAATCATTACTTAAGTTTGGTGTTTAATTTTCAAAGTTCATTGTTAATGTCGTTTTTTAAGCTGACCGCTAACTTACTTATTGCCGTCATCCTTTTTCCTTTTTACTGCGGTTATCTTCCACTATTAGTGGGCTAACCGAGGTTTTTAGTTACTTTATTTTTTTTTTTTATATAATTTCTTTATTCGTTTCAATAAAGCACACAAAAGTAATAATTATTCTTTTTGGTAAACATTATTTTTTTCTTTTATGTATTTTTTTCCAAAAATGAATCACAAAAAAAAGGCAGCCCCCTTATCGTCCGTCCAAAGGTCGAAAGGGAACTGCCGGATCATGAATTTATTTATCAAAAAGCTTATTTGGTTGGTTCAACAGGAGTTTCTTCCGGTTCATCGGAGTCTGCGGCTCTGCTTCGTCTCATCATGACTACCTTGCGATATTCGGTGATCAAGGCATTGGCTTTGCTCACTAAATCCTTGTAGTCGGCCTCTCCGTTCACTAACGCCAAGGCATTGATTTTGTCGATGATGGCATTGTAGGGAGTCTTGATCTCGTCGATAAGTTCTCTGGCCGATCTCAAAGGTTTTTGAGCCTCCTCCGCTCTGCGGTCTGTCATCAAAGTCTTGAACCGGTTATTGGCATTCTCCAGTTCGGTTATATGAGCCTTTACGCCTAACTGAGTGCACAGTGCCATTACCGATGTCTCCTTCAGGTCTTCCAGTAGATTGAGGATCTTACCCGTCTCCTCATGAAAGCCGAATCGACTGACATACTTGTAGTTGTTAATGATATTCAACACTTTCTCTGCAGCGGTGGCGATGTTAGCATCATAGCTCTTTGTCTGGGTTTTTACCGATGCCTTGATGAAGCTGAAAATCAGGTCGCGGGCTTCATCAGCTTTGATGACCGATTCGGTGAAGCTGTTTTTGCGGATAATTTCCAATACACTCGCTTCTTCTGCCAACAGGGGCGTAAAAGCGGCATACTCGTCCTCAATGTTTAACGCGGCCGGAGTGGCGGCAGTGATCAACTCACTTAAATCCGTTAAAAAATTAAAATGCTCTTCATTGCGAAGAGTGTTCAGGTTAAATTTTGTGATTTGAACCATGTCTTAAAAAATTTAGTTAATAAAAAAAGTTATTATAAAAATCGCTAAAACGATTTCTATTCCTTAAAACGAGCCACCTTATCTCATTTACATTTTGTACTATCAAAAAATTATAATCAAAGTCATTGTACAGGGAATTTTTCCCGTCGTTCTGTTTCTTCTCACTATTGTTTGCAATCTCTTCCGCTCTCTGCTTCAAGTTCTCTATTTTGCAAAGTGTGGTTTTATCTGTCAGAAACATATTATCAAGTCTACAAAGTATAATCTCGAACTCGAGAATTATATTTGCAAGTCTGCAAAGTGTAATCCCGACCTCGGGAAATGCCCCTGCAAGTCTGCATGATGAAATCCCGACCTCGGGAAATATATTTTTAAATCTAGAAAGTGTAATCCCGACCTCGGGAAATATATTTATAAATCTAGAAAGTGTAATCCCGACCTCGGGAAATGCCCCCGCAAGTCTGGATGATGAAATCCCGACCTCGGGAAATATATTTTTAAATCTAGAAAGTGTAATCTCGACCTCGGGAAATGCCCCCGCAAGTCTAGATGATGAAATCCCGACCTCGGGAAATACTCCCGCAAGTCTGGATGATAAAATCCCGACCTCGGGAAGAGTCTCAGCAAATTTACCGGACAGAATTTCATGATTAAAATTGATTTACAAAAGGAGGATTTTTCTTGTAATAATTTTTCCATGGTTTTTTGATTTCTTGTCGCCGGCTGACGGAGTGGTTGGGAATTCGTTTGTTCACAAATATAACGCTCCTACGGAGCGGGGGTGATTCGTAATGAATTCGTTTGCTACAAATATAACGCCACAGAGTGGCGGATGAGTTTGGTTGTAAATTTGTTTGTGCAGATAAACGAGTCTCTCTCAATCTCGCCGTCGGCAATGTTCTGCGAACTTGCCGAAACTAAAAACTAAAAACTAAAAACTCACCACCCCGTCAGCAAGCAACAAGCAGGAAATGGCTAATTTGCGATCTGTCACTGTGTCTGCTACCATACGATCGGGGAACAAAAAAATATTTTTTGGATATTTTCATAATTTTTTTTATTTACAAATGAAATAATTCAAAAATAAAATTACTTTTGCAAAATAATATTCTTTCAAGATATACAAAATACTTAAATATTAATGTGGTAGCCGAAAAACATATAGAGTAGGCATTTTCTTTAAACATTTAACAAAGGGCTGACTTCTGCAAATGAGATCAGCCCTGCTTTTTATCTGTCAAAAAAAAGTTTTATCGGACAGCAATAAAACATTTACATAATGAAAAAATTTTTTTCTTTTTTTGCTATGATTATTCTCATCTCCTTTATTGGCGGATGCGACAAAGAGACCCCAAACAAACCGGATCCCAATGA
>JAEWNB010000200.1 GCA_023392945.1 Bacteroidota bacterium | reverse complement strand
GAAATAAATTGACCTTCCTTCAATTCTGATATACTTTTTCGGGAAATATTCACGTTTAGTTTCTCTAAATAAAATTTGAAAAGATATTTATGAAACGATATTTAATCACTCTCTGTAAAAATTTTCTGTTTTGGATGCTTTTCTTTGCTCTTGGGAGGGCTATTTTTCTTCTATTTAATATCAACTCGCTCAATAACATAAATGTAGGAGAAGTTTTATTAGCCTTTGTGCATGCGCTTCGACTTGATTTATCTACGACCTGCTATATTATGGTCATACCATTCATACTCATGACTTGTCAACTTATTACAGATAAAAACTGGCTAAACAAGTTATTAAAAATATATATGGCTGTATTGGTAATTGCATCCAGCATAGCCATTTTAACGGATATATGTCTGTATCGTGAATGGGATTTCAAATTAAATTACAAAGCTATTTATTATTTACAGAATCCCGGAGAGATAATGAGATCTGCAACAATATGGGAAATGGTATTTGTTATTCTTGGAACAATGGTCTTGTTTACCTTTTCATATTATATTTATGACAGATTTATTTCCGAACCCAGAATAATAAAAAAAAGCAAATTTTACTGGCAATCGGCATTATGTCTAATAATCGGAAGCGGATTCATTTTTATAGGAATGCGAGGTGGTGTATCACAAGTACCAATCTCACAAAGTGCTTCCTATTTTTCAAAACATCAGCTATTAAATGATGCTGCTGTAAACCCGGAGTGGAATTTACTATGTACTACTATTAAGTTTAGCAGACTTAACAATGTAAATCCCTTTGTCAGAATGGACGAAAAAGAAGCAGAAAAATTGGTAAAAGAACTATACACCATTAAACAGGACAGCTGTATAAAAGTTTTAAAGACAAAGCACCCAAATATTGTCATTATTCTTTTAGAGAGTTGGTCTGCCGATTTGATAGAAAGTTTAGGTGGAAAGCCGGGAATCACCCCTTATTTCAAAGAATTAGAAAAAGAGGGACTTTTATTTACCAAAACTTATTCTAACGGTCATCGTTCACAGCAGGGAATTTCGGCAGTATTAAACGGATTCCCCCCAATTCCAATCAATGTCCTCACTGACAATTTTGAAAATTTAAGCAAGATTATTACAATTAAAAAAGATTTGAAAAAAAAGAATTATACTTCCTCATTTTATTTTGGGGGAGACCTTGTTTATGGGAATATAAAAGCTTTCATAATGTCCAATGAATTTGACAGAATCATTGATGAAAAAAACTTTGCATACACTACTCCACATGGGAAACTTTCCATTTTCGACAAATACACTTTTGAAAGGCAGCTATCTGATTTAAACAATGAAAAGGAACCATTTTTTTCAATGCTCTTCACGGCTACAACACATTCCCCTTATGATGAACCAAAAGATGTAGTAGAACAGATTAATTGGAAAGTACCTGAAGTTCCTTATTTGAACTCTGCTAAATACACAGATTATTATTTAGGTAAGTATTTTGAACAGGCTAAAAAAGAGGGTTGGTATGAGAACACGTTATTTATCCTAATTGCAGACCACAGTCACAGAACATACAATCAGTGGAGTTATCATTCAGCTGAATACCAACATATTCCGATGTTATGGTTGGGAGGAGCACTCAAAAATGAATTCAGGGGGAAGCAAATTGACAAGTTATGCTCTCAGATAGATATCCCCTATTCTATTCTTCGTCAATTAGATATTTATTCTGATTCTTATAAATGGAGTAATGATATTCTGAACCCTTATTCAGGGCAATTTGTCCCTGTTGAAACAACAGTAGGACTTAATTGGATAAGGCCAAACGGATTTATTTATTACGACGGATTTAAAAATGAATCAAGAGTATCGGGCTTTGAGAACGACTCTGTCAGAAATCAGGAAATATTATATAACAAAGCTTTTTTGCAATATCTATATGAGACTTATCTGAATTATTGATACTATTTTACTGTATTAGTTGCCTAATTTGTTCATATAGCATATCAACTCTTTCATCAGTAGCAAAACAATTACATTTGCTTAACTCTATTGCTTTCCCGAAAACCATAAAAGCGTTTTCAAAATCATCCTTCTTGCAATAATCAACACCTTCGATAACCAGTCTGTTATATTCTATCTCCTTTTGCTTTGATAAAAAAGTTGAATCCTGTTCTTTTGGCAATTCAGTTTGCACAACTTCAATTTTAGCAACAACAGCAACCTTATTGGATGAAACAGGCTGGGAGGGTTGTTCCTTATTTGGTTGTTGATTATCCCCCAAAACACTCTCTTTTTCTGGCAAAGGCACATTTTTCTCAGGCAAAATATCAATTATGGAATCTGATTTTGAAAGTTTTTTGCTAATTAATTCGTATTCAGCACTATTAATAATTTCTCCTTCATTTTCCAATCTGTATTGTTCTGCATAATCATAAAATTTCCTTGTCATTTCAGGATTATGTCTTTTTTCAGCTGCTTTGGCAATTGCAATATATGACTCATAAACACCTGTTTTGGAACGTAATATTCCATGATAGTAGTCATCATTACAATAATTTGAAGGCATATTAACACAAAATAATTCTAATATTTTAAATAAATCCAATGCATCTGATGCTTTATCAATTTTCACCAAAGAATCCCCTTTCCGATAGAGTTTGTCATAAAATTCAGAAGTAAACGAAATAAGTTGTTTTTCATGCTCTCTATCCAAATGATTATCTTGATATAAAATCTGAATCAAATCAATACATTCGGAATAGTGTTCATCATTAAACAAAAGCTTACTTTTCAATAACAAGGCATTTGGGTTCGTTTTATTATACTGCAAAGCACGATTCAAAAAATAATAAGCATTGTTTACATTGCCAAAAGAAAGCTCTACCAAAGCCTTTCCATAAAAAAGAGAATCAACATTATTTTTAAGATAATCCAGATTTAAATAAATTTGCTTTGCATTAAAAGCGATATTGTCAAATCTTGAAACTGTCTGATAGTAATTAAGACTAGA
>JAEWNB010000162.1 GCA_023392945.1 Bacteroidota bacterium | reverse complement strand
TGCCACTTTTGATTTAAAAGCGGAGCTAAACTTTCTTCTTGACTTCTTTTCCATAAGACAACTTTTTTAAATTTTTTATACGTTAACTTTTAATTTTTGTTGCCCTAATAAAGGGATCCATTATATTGTATCAGCTTCCCCAAAAATCGGACAGAATAAAATAAGACAATAATAATTAATTTTGTCAAAATTATTAAAAAGTAAAAATTAGAAAGAAGATATATTTAATAATAATCGCAAAATTAAAAGGTCCATTTATAAACGCTTACTTCGAATTAATTACTGTATTCTATAATGAAAAAAAATCCGTGTATGAAATAATTATAGCATTTATTTTCTCCAACATCTAATTAATTCTTCAATCTCACGTTTAGGTAAACGCTTGTTTAGTTGTGATAAAGATTCTAATTTGTCAGCAGCAACATTTTTTGTAATGATGTTATAATCAATTAATTTATTGAAGATAAAAATAATCCCATGTACAGAAACTCCCGAACTAATTGCACTACTACGTAATTGACGGTCGCCAGTTAATAAGAAATAATCATTTAATAGGGCATATTGACAAACTGCGCAATCAGTAATGGATACATTTCCGTTGCATAAAGATTGTAATTCAACAATTTGCTGCAACTCTTTTTCAGAATGCTTTTTTACAAACAATTTTCCTTCCTCTAAAAAAGGTTTTAATGCATCTAACTGATTTTGATCTGTAATTTCAGCAAGAACAAAATCGATGGTATGAAAATTAAATGGTAAAGCAAAAAAATCATCCAATAAATCAATCGAATATAAATCAATAAATATATTTGTATCATTGACAACTATGTCCATCTTACAGCAGATTTAGATTTTTTAGCACAGTAGTTAATGGGACATTCAATAAGGTAGCGGCTTTCGATGAAGAAATTACATCGCTTGCCAGTGCTCGATAAACCAATCTGTCCAAGCGATTGGAACTTTCAGGTTTAGCAATACTCAGATAGACTTCTTTTTTAAATTCCGGATTTGAGTTTTTTGATATACAAAAATATTTGAAGCGTTGTTCAGTAATAACATTAAGATACCTTGCTTTAAACATCAGCGCATCAACTGAAATTCCAAACTGTTGCTGAATATCACGTAATTCGAGAAAAGAAATGTGTTGTCTCGAATTTCCTATCATTTGAATAAACACATCGCGAGAAATCAGCATTTCGTTTGCAAATAAATTGCATAAATATTCTATTCGTTTTTTATCCAAATTTCTATCAAAACGTAGCAAGATATGTCCTAATTCGTGTAATGCAGTAAACCGTTTACGTTCTGTATCAAATGACTTATTTAGGACAACAATGGGCATCTTGTCCCCAATAAAACCACTTAAACCATCAAAACTTTCAGGAGCTTCGATTTCTATGACTTTAATTTTATTTTCTTCTAAAATTTCTATCAAATTATTGATACCATCTTCGCCCAATTTCCATTCTTTTTTCAATCGAGTAATCAAAGCGAAAACATCTTCTTCACAGTGTACGACAACGTTTGAAAAATCGGTTGTAAAATCAGAAGTTATACAACAAATATTTTCAATTTCAATATAGCGTTCTACTTTGTCTCTAATCACTTCTTTTATAGCAGAAAGTTCTCGTTTTTGTAGCCGCGTTTTTTTTCTAAATTCGACACTATCTAATGAAACAGAAAATTGTCGGAAGAAATAATCTATTTTTACATCGAGTGCTTTCGCTAACGCAATTAAAATAGTACTATCAGGCATCATTTTTCCTGCTTCATACTTGGAAATTGATTGTTTTGATACAAGATTATTCATTCTGACACATAATTCATCCATCGAGAAGTTTTGCATAATTCTCGCATTTTTAAGCCGTTGTGAAAATATTGCATTCATGATTATTAATTTAATTAGGTTGACAAAAATACTATAAATAAATATGTTTGTCAACCCAAAAAATAATAATTATTTTCATTCAACCTAAAATTTTGTGGAGTACTAAATCTTACTTGCTAGGCAAAAGGGTAGAAACATTAAAACTTCCAATCTGAGCCCGGTCAACTTTAATAGTGAGGATCGAATTTCCTTTATCGGTTTTGGGATTGTTAATCATCAAAGATTTGGATATGTTTGAGCATGAAGCAGTATCAGTAGATGAATCTTGCTTTGATATCATGTTATAGTTGAGAATATAATCATGAATCGGTGAATAATAGAAAATTTCAGCTTCGTTGCAGGTAGAATTAGTAAAAAGGGCAGATTTATCGGTCCAATTAATAGAACTTTTTTCCACTTTAGAGAGTGCCATAAAAAGGTCCTGGTTGCTTAATGATTCGTTTTTTTGTAGATAAAAAATATCCTTATGAGGATTTTTTTTGATAGCCTTCAATAAATCATCAGGATATTGGTAAATATTGATATTTATTTTTTTATGAGATTTCAGAAAAATGTATTTTCCCCAATTAAAGCCTTCACAGACTCCTTTTCCCATTACAGAGGATGTATTATAGAGATCGGGGGCAAAAACAAGGGCTTGATCGGGAAGATTATCAAAGTAATGATTTTGAATTAATTTATCAACCACGATAAATCTGTTTTGGCTGTGTTGCCAGTCTCTGCTTAAATGCTCATTGGTATATTGAATGATGACAGAAAAATAGAGAAATATTCCCGTGAGAATTAAGAGAATGCCGTATCGGATAAAAGATACTCCATATCCAATTTTATAAAGGGCATAAAAAATCAAGACAATCACCATGATGATTCCAAACCAGGAAAAGTAAGTGGTGACATATCCCAAAAGCCAGGAATACCAAATGCTATTGTATTTTTCAGCTATACCCAGTAAGACGTGAGAAGATAAAGTAAAAACCGAGGCAATGATTATTCCTGCAACAATCTTTTTCCATGAAATTCGGTCATCCATTTTTAGAAAAATAAAGAAAAACAAAAAACAGAGGATCAAAATATTAACCCAAGAGATAACCGAAAGATTTTGCAAAAGATATCCCCATTTGTCAATATGGCCGTCTTTCAAGAGCGAATTGGCTACAAACACATCTTGGTTCATCTCATAAATTTTTCCCGGTACAGCAGCTTTATTACAGTTGAAAATAATCATTATAAAGTGTTTGAAGCTGAAATTTGAAGCGATTCTACTTCCACCATAAATTTCCGGGTGGGGCCCATAATTATAAATAATTCTGAAAACGAAATAGATAGTAACATATAATACTCCCGCAATAATATAGGGAAGAGTCTCTTTGTAGAAATTTTTATCCCTAAAAGAGTTTTTAAAACCTCTAATAACAAAACTTCTTATTATAATAATCAAACAGAACAGTGCGAGGAATATGACGTAGGTTTCATAAAAGAGCAACACTATAAAAAACAACACGGCGGAAAAATATAAAAAGCTCTTCTTTTTGTTTTCAAGATAACTGATAAATAAGAGAATCGCTACCAGCATTAAAGAGAAGCTGAAGGTAAAAAAACAAGGATATGAAATCACCGGAATATGATAGCCGGGAGTTACCGTTGTGGCAGCAATTAGCAATAAAAAAGTTACATAGGCAAGCGGTTCCGAACGAAATAACTTGAATATCAAAAATGAAAAAAGAGAATAGGAAATAACAAGGCAAACGTATTGTAAAATTTTAGTAAAGTAAAAATTGTCGAATGCATACACTACAGAATATAAAGGCTTTGTGATGATAAAATAGAATCTTCCTGCATATCTGGCATAGTTCCAGGCATCTGCAAAATAGTTTTTCCTCAAAAAAGTCATGTAATAACTTAAGTCGTCTGCTGTGGTAAAGCCGATCTTAATAAAAGAAGAAAAGGTAATCAGGACTGTTAATAATAAAAGAAATCCCCCTAGGATCTTCTCCTGTTTTTTTAAATTCATAGTATGATCAATCTTTGCAATCGGCAAAAATAGTAATTTATCTAGATTGTCTGTCTAATAAATAATACAATTTATTCTTTTACCTGCAGGCAAATAGTTTCAAATTGGGACACGCTCAACTGCTCGGGGCGTAAATTAAAAATGGGGTCTAACGTGTAATTATTTTGAAAACTAATACTTTTAAGCGAGTTACGCAAAGTTTTGCGACGTTGGTTGAAAGCGGTTTTCACCACTTTTTTAAAAAGTGCTTCGTCGCATTTTAATTTCTTATCCTGATTTCTAATGATTCTGATGACGGCCGACTTGACCTTTGGCGGGGGAATAAACTGATTTTCGTCAACGGTGAAGAGATATTCAATATCAAAAAAAGCCTGAAGCAAAACACTCAGAATACCGTAAGTTTTACTTCCCGGTTTTGCAGCCACTCTTTCCGCCACTTCTTTCTGAAACATTCCCACCAATTCAGGAATCATCTCTTTATATTCAAGTAATTTAAAAAGAATCTGGGAAGAAATGTTGTAGGGAAAATTGCCGATGATAATAAAAGGTTCCTTGAAAATTTGGTCTAATGGCAGACTCAGAAAGTCAGCGGAAATAATATTGGGGGTCAGCTCGGGATAGTGAATGGATAAAAATGCAACCGATTCCTCATCAAGTTCAACTACTGACAGCGAGATTTCCTTATTTTGCAACAGATATTTGGTTAAGACCCCCATGCCCGGGCCAATCTCAAGCACACTTCTGTGGGCAGAGGAAATACTATCCACAATTCGCTTGGCAGTAACTTCATCTTTCAGAAAATGTTGTCCTAATCTTTTCTTGGGGTTAACTTCCATGTTGGGTTTCTTATTGAATATCTCCGCGCAAAATCCTATATTGTTTTCTGGCATTAACCACAAACAGACTTCCGGGATGTTCTTTCATCACTTTTTCATAATATTCCATAGCTTTAGGAATATCTTTAAGGTAATATTCGTAAAGTTCTGCTAACTGGAAAGTAGCATCATCAGCAAGAATATCGGAAGAGTATGTCTCCACTATTTTTTTCAGCAATATTTCAGCTCCAAAATAATCTTTTTTCCGAATCAGAATTTGGGCTTTTTGATACAATACATCGTCATCAAGTGGTCCGTAAGGAGAAACCAGCAATACCGAATCAAGCATTTTGAAAGCATCTTCATCTTTGTTTTGAAAACGAAGAAAGTCGGCTTTGGCATAGTAACGGAGCGGGGCATTGCTGAGTGTATTGCCCATAAAGAGAGAGTCAACTTCTTCCTCCTCTTCCTCTTCATTATCAGAAATCAAGAGAGAGAAATACATAGCATCATTGGCAATAAGTTTTGAAGTGGCGGCTCTCAGGACATCAAGTTGACTTTTTGCCCAGTTGAATTCGCCGATATAAAAGGATAGTTTTGCATTTTTAAACTTAGCCAGTTGTCCAATGGTGTCATTGGGAAAATCTTTATCCACCTGTGAATAGTTGAGTGTGGCATCCCAAAAATTTCCCATATAAAGTTGAATGTCTGCCAAATCCACTTTATAGGCAGCTTTTTCTCGTAAATCTCTTTCGGCATTGGCAATAGCCTGATTTAAAATATTGATGGCTTCCTGCTGTTTATCAACATAAAATGCCAGCAAACGGACATATTTCCTTATCCATTCCGATGTTCCCGAATGGATTCCGTTTTCCTCAAGTAATTTTTTAAACTCCTGTTCCAGATTCAGGGCATCAGCCATCTTGACGGGAAAGTGGGATGTGAGCCGAGCATACTTCACGTTTAACAATTCGAACTGGGAACTGGTATAATAGGTACTGTTTTCCCCTTTGGAAATGACATAGTCAAACGCCTCAATAGCCGTTTCATAGTCACGATTGGAAGCCGCAATCCGAGCCAGATCAAAAACAATCTCCCCGTTTCCCCGATCTCTTTTGTCAATAGATTTAGCCAAAATCAAAGCTTCAGGATAATCCTTGTTCAGTTTGTACACCCAAAATAAAAGTGAAAGATAGCAAGTATTAGAGGGATTTTTTTGAACTTCTTTTTGCAGAATGGATTTGATGGTCAGGTATTTCTGATTATCTTCATCTTCAATCAATAAATTCTGTAAGATAGCTTCAGATTGATTCAGGTATTGTGAGTCATTATCTCCGACCAGGGCAAGAGCTTCTTCAATAATTTTATCATTGCGGTTAAGCTGAGCATAGGTAGTGGTCAGTTCTGTTGAAAACAGCTTTTCGTTTTTAAGTAATTTCCTCCCTCTGATCAATGTCTGAATGGCATAATCGCGCAGTGCCTTCGAAATAAATGCATTGTATAGCTCTTTGATGGCATTTTCATTAACAGCGACCTCAGCAATGGCCTCTTCATATACTTTTTGGGCTTTTTCAACATTATTGGCACGTTCGTAGGCATATCCAAGGTCAATTTTATATCGCTGAACTGTTGGCTGCGTTTTGATTTTCTTTTTGACCACTTTCTCAAGCGCATCATAATCCTGCAACTCTAATAGAGTCTGATAATAGGTATAATAAATATAAGAATTGGGATTTTTACTGTAGATTTTGTCAAACATCTCCACGGCCTTTTCATATTCCCCGTTTCGGTAATATTCAATAGCCAGTTGCTCATCGGTCTGCCCTTGAGCGAAACCAATGATAGCGACTATGGCAATGAGAAAGGTCAGGAGAATTTTTTTCATCTAACTCAGTCAATAATGTCAAAACCGGTATATTTTCTAAGCACTTCAGGGATAACAATACCTTTATCGGTTTGATTATTTTCGAGCAGGGCGGCCATCACTCTTGGAAGGGCAAGGGCGCTTCCGTTCAAGGTGTGTGCCAGACGGGGTTTTCCGGTACTATCTTTAAATCTGAGCTTCATTCTGTTAGCCTGATAGCTTTCAAAATTAGAGATGGAACTTACTTCAAGCCATTTTTGCTGGGCTTTGGAATAAACTTCCAGGTCATAAGTCAGGGCAGATGTAAAGCTGATGTCCCCACCGCAGAGTCTGAGAACACGGAAAGGCAGTCCCAATTTTTGGAGCAACGACATTCCATACAATTTCATTTGTTCAAGAGTTTCGTAGGAGCGGTCCGGGTGTTCAATCTGAACTACTTCCACTTTGTCAAACTGGTGCAGACGATTCAATCCGCGGACATCCTTGCCGTAGGAACCTGCTTCACGGCGAAAACAAGCTGAATAGGCACAATGTTTAATCGGGAAATCGCTCTCTTTCAAGATAACATCCCGATAGATATTGGTTACCGGCACTTCTGCCGTTGGGATCAGATAAAGAGAATCCAAAGTGGCCATATACATCTGACCTTCCTTATCAGGAAGCTGTCCGGTGGCATAAGCAGAATCTTCATTGACCATGTATGGGGGTTGTATTTCAAGATATCCTTCGGCAGCGGCACAGTCCAAAAAGAAATTGATAAGTGCCCGTTGCATCTTAGCTCCTTTACCCTTATAAAAAGGAAATCCGGCGCCTGTAATCTTGCTGCCCAGGTCAAAATCAATAATATCGTATTTCTTCACCAAATCCCAGTGAGGAACAGCCGACTCATCCATATTGGAATCATCCCCTTCCTTATACACAACCTCATTGTCATCAGCCCCTTTTCCGCAAGCAACCGATGAGTGTGGCATATTGGGCAGTAAAACCAGATTGTTGTTTATTTCTTCCTCTTTTTTTACAAGGTCTGCCTGCAACTCTTTTTCAGATACTTTGAGTTCGGCAATTCTGTTTTTCAGCTCATTCGCTTCGGCAGCTTTCCCGGTTTTGAACATAATTCCGATTTCCTTTGAGTTCCGGTTCTGCTCCATCAAATTGTCATCCAAGGACTTCTTAATAGCCCTGATTTCAACATCCAAATCTAAAATAGCACGAATGATGGCAGTAGCATCAAAATTTTTAACCTTTAGTTTTTTAATAACCATATCGGGATTCTCCCGAATAATTTGAATCTGTAACATGTTACAAAGAATTTAGGGGTGCAAAGATACGTATTTTTGATTATGCTTTTTAATCCGACAGCAAACAATGTTTACCCGGATAATCTATAATGGATTTTTAAGCAAATAACAATCAATCAGATTTTCTATGTATTGAAATAGACTCTTTATTTGGAAACCCGGATTCACTCTCGGAAGAGTTGAGAAAAGAAGAAAATTTATTTCGTGGCAGCTTAAAATTTTACCTTAATTTGCTGATCACGAACTGCATCAAAAATAATGTATTGATTTCCCTTTTGGGTAATGAGATCACATTTCCCGATAGAGGAGCTCGCACTCTTGATTTTCTTGTTGCAGCGCAACGTAACTCCTCGGATCGTAACTCCTTTAGGAATTGAAATATTGATAATAGCTTCAGATTTTGATTCTTTAATTTGAAAATAAGTTTGCTCCAATTGATTCCAATAGAGGCAAACATCATCCATAGTAGTCAACCAGGTATTTTCATTTTTAACTTTCTGAATTAACAGCTTGAGGGGTGCCAGCGTTGAATCGCTGTAACCTGAGTAGGCGGGTTGTCCTTGCCACACAAATAGTCCGTTGTTGGGTTTAATTACAAGCTCCCACATATTTTGCAAGTACTGTCTATAGAGGAGCGCATCTTTTTGGAGTTGAGTTTCAGAATAAGCGGGATTTTTAATTTGGGAGAAGAATTGGTAATCATCGTAAAGAATTGGCGAAATTTCTAACATTCCCGTATTTTTATATATTTCATCTTTCGAAATCAGGATATCATAAGGGAAGGTTGAGCCATAAATAGATTGGAGGTTATCCACGCCAATACTGGAATCATATCTATAGCCTCTGTTTGAAAGCAAATCGAAACCAAAATAGCCCGGAATGGTAAATGGAAATCGAAAGCCCCCAAATCGGCGATTCCATTCTATTTCGTTTTCGATTATACTACGATTAATCTCATAAAATGGGGCAAATTTACTATTGAATTTATAGCGTCCATTGGATTGAAGAGGATAGGCTTCTATTAATTGTTTAATGGAATCATCTAACTCATCACGAACAAAGAATGTAGGGGTAATCTTTTCCGTTTCAAGCAAATCCAGTATACGCTGGTACTCTTCGGGAGTTCCTTCCGTATTGAGGGTAACGCAAAATGCAGCATCGCAAGCATTGGGCCATATATTGAGAGAAAAAGAGATTTGATTCTTGGATTGATACTGTTTCAACACCCATTCATAGAATGCTACAATTTGAGCGACACCCCATATTCCGCCCACATTAGCCGGATGCAAGATATAAGAAGTGGGTAACAGTATAGAGAATCCTTTTCCAAAAGGATGATAGAGCAGTGCCGGAATTTGTTCCTGCTGATTTTGCCAGGATGCCAGCACTTTAACGGTAGAATCATACACAGAATCCACCGCCAAGCACCACACACTTTCCTGATAAGGTGGAATAGTGATGCCGGAAAGTGTTCCGGATAAATGACTTACCAATTGATACTCTTTCATATCCTTTTCCGACAGTGCCACGCCAAAACATTCTGCCAAAGGCCAATTTTGTTTAGTCAGGGTTCCAAAGATGCTGGTTCTATCGCTCCCGTCGATTTTATTTCTTCCGAAATTATCGCCGGCAATGAGAACTCCTCCTTCTTTGACCCAATTATGAATGATTTGCAGTTCCTGATCTGAGAGATAAGTGAGGGAATAGTCTCTATCGGCATCGTGATAACCGGCAGCAGTGAGGGCAACAATAATCTGATATTGTTGCATTTGTTCGGGATCCATTAAGACATCTCGGGTGTTAACGGTAACTAAGGCTCCTTTCCGATTAAAAAACTGACTTGCCACAACTACTCCTTCCGGAAGGGTTCCGTTTCCTTGAGGTTGTCCTGTTGTCAGTATGAGCACTCGGGGCAACACATAACTGTTAGCATCTGTTTGTTGTGGGGTTTCTTTCGCGTCATGGCAGGCTCCGAAAGTGAACAAAACAATCCACAATAAGAAAAATTTTATTTTTTTCATCATTCTATAATTTCTAAAGTTACATCCTGATTCGGGTAAACGTTAAAGATCAATTTCTGATCGCGTGCCGTATAGATACCATCCGAAACGGCATTGCGAATCATAAAACGTTTGTGAGAAGTCGTATACTCAATTGTCAGGGGATGATTATAAATATCTGTATTAAGAGAAGAACTCAAATGCAATACAATAATATTTCCTTTCCGTTCAGATTTAAGTTGCACCGTATTACGCAGCATGATATATTTTCCCACTTCGGAAATGGGAGCAATCCAATAATTGGAATTTCGAATCAGCCGGATATGGGCATTCAATTCATCGGGAGTAATGGTATAATTATGAGTTACATTATGCTTGTTAAAAAGTTTATACTCTTTAGAATCTTTGGAAAAAATATGATGATAGAGAAAAATTGTCCAAAGTCCGCTACGTTGTTTCAACAAAGAATCCAACGAGCGCGGATTGGGACTTTGAGAGTTATACACCACTACTGTCGGGAGCTTCATATAATTCAGGGCTTTATCGTTAGTGAGAGGAGTATCTCCAACACGACCAAACAGAAACCCTGCTTTTTTTGCTGCCGCAATAATGAAAGGACTTGTTGCGGAATAAGGATAATGAACAACCGCAATTTTAGTATTGAACAGCTCTTCCATCTCTTTTTTTCTTTGTATCAACTCTGTTTCAATTTCTTGCTCATTTCTATTTTTGTATGACTGATGTTTTCCACCATGAAATGAAATTTCATGACCATTCGACACAATTTCTCTGATTTGCTCTACTCCCATTCTTTTCAGAGCAAAGCCTCCTTCTTCTGCGATAAACGTAGGATGCTCTTTTATCCAATCCTGAACCACTCCAAAATTTGCTTTAAGGTGATATTTATTTAAGAGCGGCAGTGCATAAAGATATTGATTATAGTCAACATCATCGAAAGTGATCGAGATTGCCCCTAGTTTATTTTCATAATAGGGACAAATGACAAATTTCTCTGTGACCTCTTTCCGGACTTGAGATTCTTTTGGAACATCCAGTTTGGTGAAAAGAAGTGACAAGGTATCGTAGATAGGTTTCAATCGGGTTTCATATTTCGGAGTTTCCCAAGTATCCCATTTATAAAAAAGCTGTGTGTAAGGAGTCTCATTCTTTGAAAGCGGAACTTGTTTTTTATCTGTAATATATGTAAAAATATGAAAACCTTTGGTCTGGGAAGATTCAATATCAGGAGTCCCAGCAACATCATCTAGCACCGAACGGGAAGAGGGATCACTCACATTGAGCAAGTGCCAACTGAGACGAAGTTCCAAAATATGAGTCTTTTCATTCCAAAACCAATTTGCATTAGAAAAATTAGGATCATCACTTTTTCCGTGCTGTAAAAAGCTACGGTTCAATATAACCTTAGGAATGGGATCTCCAAAAATGGTTATTTTTTCGCGGTTGGTAATCAGTTCCTGAGGCACAAAGAGACCCTTATCGTTAGGTTGCGAAGCATAGGTCGGAATATACCCGCCTAAGACATCCGTATAGACTGAATAGGGTTTATTTACCAATATTTCAGCCTGAGCTTTAGAAGATATATTGATTAAAAATTCAATTCCATGGGTTAATTCTTTGGATAAGAAGGGTAATTTATGACTTCCCTTGTTTTTGCTATAGGTATCCAGAGCAAAGAAAATTTTATGTTTTTCCAAATCTACGTCCGGAAGATAGGCAAGCAGGTAGAAATAGGTGGCATCGGCATCGGCACGAACAAAAGGTTTTTTGTTTCGAGAAGGGGAATCGGGCCAATCATCAAGATTGGCATCAATAGATTTTATTCGCGATTCTACTGCCATAATTCCGAAATTTTGTTCCGGATTTTCCATATTATGCCAGAAAATTCTCCTGTCGGCAGGTTGTTCGAAATCCATTACCAACCAATTATGTTTAAACCATTCGTCAATCCACTCAAAGAAAATTCCTCCGGCGCATTTTGCTTCCCAAATATCATAAGTCAAGTCGGCAGAATAGGTTGCTTGTTCGGCCTCATTATAACCGCCCTGATTCAAGCCAAAGGGAGTAAAATGACTCACGCCTCTGCTGGAAGGTAGTCCATATTCGGCAATGACCAAGGGCATCGAACCGATATTGGATTTTAAGTCTTCGAGATAGGCTAAGAAGTTATCTTTATTTCCCTTGTAATTGGTTCTATTTTGATATTTCTCTTCGAGAAAAACATAATCCGGATAATAGGGATAGACGTGATAGGAAGCAAAAATCCCGGGATCGAATAATTCGGTGGCATGAAATTTCCTGAAATCCAGTGACATTAAATCATTATCATATTCTTTAACTTTCTTACTTTCAATAAACTCACTATTATGATACATCGGATCCAATGTCAACCAATTGATAAAAGAGATCGGGTGTTGACACAAATAGGTTTGGGTTTCATATTGAACAGTATAATCCATCATTTGAGCCAGCCACACCTCCATCGGGGTTGCTTCATGAACAGCGATAAAGTTTCCGTTAAAAGAAGACCATTTATTCTTTTGATTGGTAATATAGACGGCTTGGGGTTCCCATTCTCTTCCTAAAAGGTAACCGAGCACATAATTTGAAACATTGGTTGTATAAATCCCTGACGCATGGCCAACCTGAGGTTTCAGAATAGCTTTTCCATTCATAACATCCACCGTATTACGGATCTCTTTTTGGTATGTCTCCATAAAGTCGGGACTGAAATAATCCTTGGTTTGCGGTTCCTCTGCCCATATTCCCTGGAATAAGTAGAGGGGTCTGTTTTGATGCTGAAGATTATAATAGGCAAAAGCATTATAAAATTCGGGAGGAAGAATGGTATAGGTTCTGATTACATTTGCATTCATTTTGCCAATCTGGATAAACCATTCTAAATACTCTTTAAAGGAAAGAGAAAATTCAACCGGAAAATGACCGGGCATGGCGACGCCCAAATTAACTCCTTTCAGATAGATAGTACGCCATTGGTAAACCTCTTCGCCGTCAATAACTTCCTGACGTAACACCTTAAAATAATCCCCGGAAGTCATAGATAGATAGTCCACTTCAGGATAAAGTTTGGAAAGTTCTTCTTTAGACATAAAGACAAACGGCTCTTCTTCCTCGGAATCAGTTGTAAGCGATTCATTTTCACGTAGTGCTCTATGCTCCGTGAAGAGAATCATTTGCCACACCATAACTCCCAAAGCCACCAGCAGCAAAAGGATTACTAGATATTTCCCTTTCATTATAAATTCATTTTAACAGTAAACAACAGAGAAGAATTTTGATAGTATTTATTATAAAAATAGTTCCCGCTCAAGCCCAGACTAATTTTCCCGAAATCAAATCCCGCTTCGGCACCGGCAGCAATTTGTACAAATTTATCCATATCGTAACCAAAACTACATTCTTCATAAGTGTAGAACTTTTTGTACCTATAAAAATTGGATACAAACATTCCTGCCACATGTCGGTTCATGGGAGAATAATAGAGCGGCGATGCATATTTATAGCCCATGTATGTATAATTGAGACCCACGATTAATTTTGGATTTTTAAAAAAAGCGTAATTCACATCTGCAGTAACACGGTGTGCCGGATTATTGGTAATTTCATCTCCCACATCGGTCCACACCAATTTGTTTCGCACCACCGAATAGCGATACATCGCACTGATTGTTAGTTTCTTATAACTGAATCGGAGCATGTCTTGGTAATAGTCATGGCCAACATCATTCCAATAGTAGTAGTAATCGTAAGCAGCCGTAAAATAATTTTTAATTTGAAGTTTTTTAATTGCAAATGCCGAGTGCCAGCTAATTCCGTATGAAGTAAACATGTTTTCCAGACCACTTGCCCCTGCGAAAGCACTGATCAGTTGATTTTTAAAAATAAAATTAGCTTTTACCCATGAATTATCGAACCATCGTCGTACATCATTTTCGAATACATTATTTCGAAGAGAATAATCCCAAAGTGTATTCACCGAAAGCGAAAAATAGTCACAAAATCTTTTTTCAACGCCATACCTTTGAATTAGAGCTGATATTTGGTATGTTTCCTCCCGTTCGCTAACATACATAACCGTTGCAGTCAATTGATAGGCTAATTCTTTCTTTATCATCTTCCTGTATGCAAGATAATCTGAATTAGTAGGGTCAAGTTGAAGAGCTTTATCGTAATAGCGTAGGGCTGATTTTGGTTTATTTTTCCAATAATACATTTTCCCAATACCCGCATAAGCTTCTGCATAGGTTGGTTCAATTTCTATAATCTGTTTATAGATATATATTGCCGAATCCGTTTTTCCTTCAATTCCTGCAATAAAAGCCAATTTGGTACGAGCCTCTATATCATTGGGAATCATAGTAAGCGTTCTGATGAAACAGGTTTTGGCCGAATCGAATTGCTCTAACCTTAAGTAACAACTTCCGATTTTTGATAACAACTCTCCTATTTCAGGATATTCCCGAAATAATTGCTTATAACCCTCAAGTGCCAGGCTAAAATTTGCTTCCCGATAATGACTCGCAGCTCTGGAAAAGCGTGATTCATAAGAGTTGGTATCCTGTTGAGCAAAAATAGCCAAGGACCCCATAATGATGCAGAAAAAGCACAGTAGTTTTTTCATTATTATTTAGTTGATAAATGAATTCCTTTTCTTTCAAATTTATTCCATTCGTGTTTATGTAAAGCAATATTGACCATTCCCTTAAGTTGGGCAAACACCTTAAAAAATTCATAGGAAAAACTTCCCAAAATACTAAATCCCAACAATTTGAGCCAATCCCAAAAAGTGGCATAGCGGAGAGTTGACCGATTACCCAGACGCTCTTTAGTATTCTTAATTTCAAGGATTACCGTAATCACACTGAGAATAAGGGTTGTGATCAGTAAACTGCTCAACAAGAGCAGTAACATCCAGCTGGCATTAATAAAGCCAACAAGAGAAAGAGTCGTTAAGAAGAGCAAACTGAACACCTTAACCAAGGGTGCCAAAAACTCAAAGAAGAAATAATAGGGCATTGCGGCTAAGCCAATAGTCTTATAAAAAGGTTCAAACATCATAATTTTATGAAATCTTAATGTTTCACCCAACCCTTGATGCCAACGAACTCGTTGTTTATAGAGGTTTTTTCCTTTGTCCGGCACCTCCGTCCAGCAAACCGGATTAGGCAGAAACACCGCCTTTCCCGAAAGGCGATTTTCAAGATGAAATCTCCATAACCTTACAATAATCTCCATGTCTTCACAAACGGTTTTACTTTTATGTCCTACCATCTTAACAACACACGGATGATCATTATGTTCTGAAAGAAAGCCACCGACTTTCAACAAATCTTCTTTTTTGAAGAGAGAAAAAGCACCTGACATGACCAAGAGCATATTCAAACGACTCAGTGCGAGCCGCGAGATCATAAAAGACTTCAGATATTCTACAATTTGCCATAAAACCCAAGCATTTGACGGCATTGGCGAATGTACAACTTTTTTACCTTCCAGAATAATATCATTTGAAGTGGCCAAAAAACCTCCTGAAACAAAAACACGGGGATCTTCAATCATCGGAGCAACTACCATTTTAAGCGCCCTGACATCCAAAATGGAATCTGCATCGATGGTGCAAATATATCTTTTAGATGCATAGTTGATAGCCGCATTAATGGAATCGGCTTTCCCTCCGTTTTCTTTATCAAGCAGGACAATATTGTGGGAATTGCTGCGCCGGATACTTAACACTTTTGCTGAAGAAATATTAGATTCGTAATTCTCAACTTTGATTTCAAACGGATAGGCTTCAAGCAATTTTTCGAGCGTACGGTCTGAAGAACCGTCATTGACTACAATAATTTCCACATCCTCATAATCTACTCCGGAGAGCATTTGAACACAACTAATGATCGATACTTCTTCGTTATAAGCAGGCACAATAATGGAAATGGAATGTCCCGAATAATCAATTTCATTTTTACTATTCTTTTTTCTATGAATAGACAGGGCATAAAAAAACAAAAAGATATCAAACAAAAAATAAACGGCAAAATAAAGGATAATCAGATTTTCGATTACTGAGACTATATAGTTCATAGCATTTTGAATAATGATTATAATGGGAATCTCTTATTTTGAGTATGCAAAGATAATAGATAATTTTAATTTACAAAATATGTGAAGATTATCTCTTTCCATTTTTTAAAAATCATAGGAAAAATATTTACTTGAGTTCTTTGGAAGTAGATAAAAGTTCAACTCATTTTAGCGGTTTTTGAGTTCAAGTTGTGGCAAATAATTGGAAAATATGACAAAAAATTCCTATTTTTGCCAAAGAATAATGCTATGAAACTGTTAGTCCTATTATCCCGTGTTCCCTATCCCCTTGAAAAAGGCGACAAGTTGCGTGCTTATCACCAACTTCGTATTCTTTCTCAAAAGCATGAAATATATCTGATTGCGTTAAATGCTGGCAAACTTCACCCCCGAGCAATAGAAGAACTTTCTCCTTTTTGCAAGGAAATAATAATTGTCAAACTGCATTGGTGGGGACAAATTATTCATTTGGTGCGTTTTTTGTTTATGGGACTTCCTATGCAATGCGGATACTTCTACAGTTTTAAAGCAAAAAAAGTCATTGATAAGGCTGTTAAGAGAATTAAGCCCGACCATATTTACGGTCAAATGATTCGAGTGGCTGAATACATCAAAATGATTCCGATAAAAAAGACCTTAGATTATCAAGATGTTTTGTCAAAAGGTATGCAACGAAGGTACGAAAAGGCTCCTTTTTTTCTGAAACCTTTTTTTTATTTTGAGTATAAACGGCTACATCATTTTGAATCCTATATTTTTCCTTTTTTTGAAAACAGAACTATTATTACCGGTGTTGATCGTGATTTGCTACCTCATCAAGATCATGAAAAAATAGATGTTATTGCTAACGGCGTTGATTTTGAAACCTTTAATTATCAGGGAGAATCCAAGGTTTATGATATCATTTTTGCAGGCAATATGAATTATCCCCCAAATATTGAAGCTGCCGAATATCTTGCCAGGCAAATTTTTCCTGTTTTGAAAAAAGAAATTCCCCGATTGAAGTTGGTTATTTGCGGTGCAAATCCTGCAAAAAGGGTAAAATCACTGAAAAATAAAGATATAACCGTTACCGGTTGGGTTGATTCAATGGCAGAATATTATGCTAAATCCAGAATCTTTGTGGCTCCGATGCATCTTGGAACCGGGTTACAAAATAAGCTTCTTGAAGCCATGGCGATGAAACTGCCCTGTGTTACCTCCTCATTGGCCGGCAAGCCTCTCGAAGGCATTCAAAATGGACAAGATATTCTTATTTGCAATAGCATTACGGGCTACGTTGATGCTATAAGGCTCTTACTCACCAATCCGGGTCAGTATGAAGAAATTGCTCAAAACGGATATAACTTTGTAAGTGAAAATTACAACTGGGATACGATTACCGGTAAATTAGAAGAAATTATAAGGAATTCTTAATGCAGTTGTTTTATTTGACCGGCAGTCAATTTATCCTTCCATACTAACTGCAACCCAATCAGTTTTCCCTCCAATAGATGGATTGAGTTTATAAACCGTCACTTCAGCTTTGTCAATAACAGGATATTTTTCTTTTAATTCCAGAAGAATTTGATAACAAATCTTTTCTAAAATATTGGCAGGAGTTTTAAATATTTTCTTCACATCTGCATAGACCGATTGATAATTGATAGTTTTGCTCAAATCATCATTTTTGGCAGCTTCTAAAATATTGCAATGAAGAACAATGTCAACTTTAAAACGAGTACCGATAATTTTCTCTTCGGCAAAACAGCCATGGTAAGCATAAAATTCCATACCGGAAAGGATAATCTTACTTTTCATAAGTACTGTTTTTATTTAGTAAAAACCATATTAAGTCCAAAATAGCCGTATTTTTTCAACAATGAGCAGCGGGAGGCTATTTTTTGTTCAACTTTAATAATTTTAGAGCCGTTATTTTTTTTGAAGAATAAAGGAATTAAAAAACGTATGTATTGAACAGAATTATTGTCAACATCAAATCCTGCTTCTTTAAAAAGTGTACGCCATTTTTTTTCAGAGCGGAAGTTCTCATTACCCATAGTAATCGTTTTCTTCAGTTTATCATCATAAAAGTTGATGATTCTTTTGTTTCCGCGTTTCATAAAATAAATCAGAGATTCCAGGTGGCATGAGCCATTGATTTCTATCAATATCAGTTTGCCTCCTTTTTTCAGAGCATTGTATAATATTGTCAAAGCCTTGTCTACAGGTTCAATGTGATGCAATGTATCTTGCAGAATGATATAATCAAAGCTTTCGGGAGCCGGAGGATTGTCAAAAATATTTTCATAATTCCATGAAAAAAGCTCCGAATCACCATATTGACTCCAATATTTTTTTCTATTTTCAATCTCTTTAAAATAATATTCAAGAGTAGTCCCCTTAGTTGCAATGCCATTCATTGCCAGATAGAGGCATGTTGTGCCATAGCCGCATCCGCAATCCAAAATAACAGGATGTTTTCTTTTATCAATTTGATTATCAATATAGGACAATCTTTGAATAAAGTAATTTTTGCGAAATTCTCTTTTTGAGTCTGAACCATGGTTTAATTTATAATAAGGATAGAGTGCGGAATTTATTTCTAATTCATTGTATAAATGATGAAAAAATTGATCTATCTTCATTATCAATAAAATTTAGTTTGGTCCCTTATTCGTTTTTCCTTCCCGATCTTTTTCTTTCAATCTCATCCAGAATAATTTTGCGTAATCTGAGTGATTTAGGGGTGATTTCCAAATATTCATCTTTGGCAGTAAATTCCATGTATTCTTCGAGAGACATCTTAATAGCCGGGGCAATTCTCAACTTTTCATCTGAGCCGGAGGCTCTCATATTCGACAATTTCTTGGCTTTGCAAACATTTATTACTAAGTCGTCTTGTCTGATATGCTCGCCAATTACTTGCCCTGCATAGACATTTTCACCGGGTTCCACAAAAAAACTTCCTCTATCCTGCAGTTTGTCGATGGCATAAGCATAAGCCTGCCCTGTTTCCATTGATATCAAGGCTCCATTATGACGTCCCGGAATATCTCCTTTCCAAGGTTGATATTCAAGAAAACGATGCGACATAATGGCTTCTCCTTCAGTGGCCGTAAGCAATTGATTGCGCAACCCTATGGTTCCACGTGACGGAATTTGAAAATCAAGATAAATTCTATCTCCGGAAGTTTCTATGGAAACCAGGTCTCCTTTCCTGCGAGAAACATAATCAATGATACGACTTTGGAAAATTTCAGGAACAATAACGGTAAGTTGTTCTATCGGCTCACAGGTTTTCCCGTCAATCTCCTTGAGAATGACCTGAGGTTGACCCACTTGCAATTCATATCCCTCACGTCTCATAGTTTCAATCAAAATAGAAAGATGTAAAATACCCCTTCCAAAGACTGTCAACATATCAGGAGAAGCTGTTTCCTTAATGCGCAGGGCCAGATTCTTCTCCAATTCCAAAAACAACCTATCGCGAATATGACGGGAGGTAACATATTTTCCCTCCAGCCCATAAAAAGGAGAATTATTAATAGTGAACAACATACTCATTGTCGGTTCGTCAATTTTGATAGGAATCAGTTGTTCCGGATTTTCAACATCTGCCACTGTATCTCCGATTTCAAAATCCTCGAGTCCCAAAATGGCACAAATTTCTCCGGGATAGATGGTCTTTTTCATTTTTTCTTTGCCGAGACCTTCAAAAACATATAATTCTTTTACTTTTGATGGAATGATGGTTCCGTCGCGTTTAATGAGATTGACATTTTGTCCCCATTCCAATGTACCGCGATTTAATCTCCCAACGGCAATCCTGCCCACATAAGAAGAGTAATCTAATGAAGAAATCATCATTTGCAGATTTCCTTCTTCGGCTTTTTTTGGAGGAATATATTCAATAATCTGATCTAACAGATAGCTGATATCCTGAGTTGGGTTTTTCCAGTCAGGCCCCATCCATCCTTCTTTTGCAGAACCGAAGACTGTCGGAAAATTCAATTGATCGTCTGAAGCACCGAGGTTAAACATCAAATCAAAAACCGCTTCTTGTGCCAAATCGGGAGTGCAATTAAGCTTATCCACCTTATTAATAACAACAATTGGTTTTAAGCCAAGTTCTATGGCTTTTTGAGTGACAAAACGAGTCTGTGGCATTGGTCCTTCCAATGCATCAACTACCAGCAGAACTCCATCTGCCATATTAAGTACCCGCTCCACTTCTCCGCCGAAATCACTGTGTCCCGGAGTGTCAATTACATTAATTTTAAAATTTTTATAATGAACCGATACATTCTTGGAAAGAATGGTAATGCCTCTTTCCTTTTCCAGATCGTTGCTATCTAAAATTAAATTCTGTACCTCTTGATTTACGCGAAAAATGTGAGTTTGATAAAGCATCCTGTCAACTAAAGTCGTTTTGCCGTGGTCGACGTGTGCTATAATAGCTATATTCCTGATTTCTTGCATTCTTTAAATAATACTCCCTTCTTTTTTTGAGGCGGCAAAGGTATAACTTTTAGTTGGATTTTAAGAGGTTTTCTACTATAAAAATGTATATTTTTAAGACAGTTTATTTAAAAAAGCCATCCAAGGCGAATTAAAGACAATGTCTTGAATCCGAAAGTATGTTCGATAGTTTTATTTTTTGACTCAATTTCATCTATATCGATACCTTGTAAATCTATGTCAATTTCGTATGGTCCTGAAATAGAGGTGGTATGTCCGAATCCGAATTCCACTCCAAGATATAGATGCTGCGTTATATACCAGTCAACACCTGCAAGAATAGTGGTAGTGAAACCAAGGCTACTGCTGCCACTGGAGTAGCAATAAAAATCTTCGTTTACCGGATTTGCCGGATCATAGCCATAATAGTAAACATAAGAGTTGTCTGATTCGATAGTGTTGCCTTCAATAAATCCCACATTTTTAAATTTTGAAGAGTATAAAGTATGAACAAAACCAAATTCAAAACCAAAGTAAGGAGAAAGTTTTTTCAAATTTCCAATATGATATTCAAAACCGGGAAGTATCTGATAAGAGATGTTGGTCGTTCTGGCAGACTGTTTTATGTTTTCATTGAGCCCCCCGTAAGTAATGGTATTGTCTATATCTCCGGATAAAGGGATATTGAGCCGTATTGCCCAACGATCAGTAACAAAATAGCGGCATTTTAATCCTAAACTGGCAATCGGGCTGTTATCCTGATAGAATGAAATGTAAGAATTGTATGGATAGTAAGTGTTATCAACAAAGCCAACCGGGTTAAACCCAACTTCGAGACTGAAATTTCCTTTTGCTGCTTTAAAGGTATTACTCTCTTGTGCTTTTGCTACAAAAGAAAACAAAGCAACAATACTAAGAATCATGATAATTTTTCTCATAAAAAATAATTTAATTAATACTTTGTGACCAAAAAACAATGCACAAATATACTATCAAAAAAATAAAAACAATGACCGTTTAAAGAAAAAATCAATAAAATTTTATTCCAGTACTTTTCTCACAGAGTCAATAACGGTTCCGTCCACCCATTTAATAATGGCAACAGTATCTTCATCTTTGTCACTGACAGGTGCTTTTTCGGGCACTCCACAAATGGCATCAGCTTCTGCTTTTAAATCTTCAATGCTAACAATAGGCAGAGAACTGTGCTTCATTTTGTCTATCAGGTCCGTCCGCTTAGGATTGATGGCAATACCGCGTTCCGTAACAATAACATCGATCAATTCTCCCGGGCCACATAGCGTTGTTACCTGATCGACAATTACCGGTATACGGTCTCTGAAAAGAGGAATAGGCAAAATAGTACATTTTGAGTGAATACAGTTTTGCCATCCGCCGATTCCGTGTAACAACAAACCATCTGAATGCGTTACAACATTTCCGTTAAAATTCAGATCTATTTCAGTTGCTCCCAAAATTACAATATCGGTCATTGAGGTATAATTCCCTTTACTGTGGTAATTATAAGCCTGAAAAACAGAAAGGTCAATATGATTTACATTTTCTTTGACTGAGCGAACGGCTTCAAGGTCAAATGCCTGAGCATCCAATAAGTAATCTAGAACACCATCTTCAAGCATTTTTACCATATATTGGGTACTTCCACCAAAGCCGAAACGGGCTTTCCAGTTATTTGCTTTAAGTTGTTCATGAAAATGGAGTCCTACTGACAGCGAGGTGCCTCCGGCACCGGTCTGAATGCCGACACCATCTTTTAAGAGCCCTGCCTCAGAACAAAATTGCGCGGTCCATTCAGCCAAAAGAAGTCTGTCAGGCGACTTTGTTACCTGTGTTGTGCCGGAAACGATCTTTTCCGGAATTCCAATCTTGTCAAACAAAACTACATAGTCAACATAATTTCCCTGAATCTGAAAAGGCATACATGGAAATGGTACCAAATGGTCTGTCACCACAATTACTTTGTCCGCATAGAGCATATCGGCAAGAGAATATCCCAGAATACCGCAGGCAGATGGACCTTCCACTCCTGTGGCATTACCAAAAGCATCAGCACTGGGAGCCGCAATTACAGCAATGTCAATTTTAACTTCCCCATCCTGAATGGCCTGAACCCGTCCGCCATGCGAACGCAATACGGCACAACCTTTCATTCCTCCGTAGGAAGTAAATTTTCCTAACGGCCCATTCATGGAACCTTCAATACGGTTTATGGTACCGTCTTCCAAATATTTGATTAAGGGTTCGTTGCAAGGAAAAGATGCAGAAGGAAACCAAACAAGATCCTTTACCCCTTTGTCGTGGGCAATATCAAAAATGGTATTATTGACCAAATCTCCATCCCTCAGATGGTGATGAGTGGAGATTGTCATTCCGTCTTTCAATCCACAGCGACTTAAAGCCTCCGCCAGAGAAGAAACCACCTTGTTGCCATCGTCAGGATAATCAATGCAAGTGGGAATTATCGGCGCATATTTTCTTCCGGTAGGTCTATATTTGCGAAGACCCATAAAAGGGACTACAGATTCCCCGTTCACAATGGTAGGAACTCTTCTGCCGACTGCGTTTACAACAAACTTTTCACATTTCATATTGATTGGAGTTATTTATTTTAATAATTAATGATCATGATGTTGATAAAAATGGATTTACAAGAAGCTCTTATTTCTTGGCAACTTCATTGTTTAAAAATTCATCCCGCCAGTTTTCTTCTAATTTATTCATTGACAGAGCAAGTTTTATTGTCCTTTCTGCACGTTTAACCACAGGAGGGTCAATCATTTTTGAACCGAGAGAAACAACTCCCAAACCTTGCTCCGTAGCAAGAATGAAAGCATTGACAATTTTCTTTGCCTTTTCAATTTCCGCTTCATCAGGGCCGAAATATTCCTGAATAACTTTTATCTGACGAGGATGAATGCAACCCATTCCATCAAAACCCAAAGCTTTGGATTTCAAAACATTCTGTTTAAGGGCCTCCATGTCTGAAACATCTGAAAAGACAGAATCAATAGGCTGAATTCCGGCGGCACGACACGCATTAACCATCATACTCCTGGCAAAAAAAGATTCACTGGCTTCGTTGGTCCTTTTTGTGCCTAAGTCGGCGGTGTAATCCTCTAATCCTATAGCCATGGCTACAATATTAGGTGCCGAAGTGGCAATTTCTAATGATTTTAAGACTCCCATAGTACTTTCAATAATGGGCATTAGCCAGATATCGTTTGAAATATTATGTTGCTTTTTAAGTTGGTCAATCTTTTCATTCAAAAGATGTATCTGTTCAGCACTTTCACACTTAGGAATCAATATCAGATTGACATTATGAGGAATGATATAGGGTAAATCATCTATTCCTTTTGGTATTTGATTGATACGGACCATTCTTTCGGCACCGTAGAAATTGATCCCACGAAGGGCATTTCTTACCAAAAAACGGGCTTCAAATTTTTTGTCAAATGCAACAGCATCTTCTAAATCCAAAATAATCCCTTCCGGATGATGTATACCTGCATTAATCATCAAACTCGGTGTATTGCCCGGAAGATAAAGCCTTGAAAATCTATTCATCTCCCTTTTTGTTGAGTAGTTATTTTCCGGAAGAAATGGCAGAAGATACTCTTTGTCGGCATCAATCAATTTTTTGACACAGGCTTCCATACGGGCGGCAATAACAAGCGGAATTGCGCCACTGTCCTCAATGGTTACTTTGGCATTTTTAATGTCGTAAAATGACAAAATATCCTTAATTTCTTTTCTTATTTGATTGCCAAATAGCGCTTTTACTTTACTTGTCAGGTTGATTTCAATCCCGTTTTGAGTTGAGATTTCCAACTCAATGAAGCAATCGGAACGAACACTTTTTCCTTTGTTTCCGGCTGTGGCTGTATTCATATTTCAGATGTTTTTATGATAGTGATTCCAATGCAAAATAATGAGCAGCAAAATTACAAATTAAAATAGTAGAACAAAAATTTAAGTGACCCTGATTTTATTAAAAATAGCAATGGCATTTTCAGTGGTAACAGACATCACTTCATCCATGGTGGTGTTGAATATTTCGGCAGTTTTTTCTGCAATGTATGGAATATAGGCACTCTCGTTGGTCTTTCCTCTGAAAGGAGTTGGAGCCAAAAAAGGAGCATCAGTCTCCAGCACAATGTTATGGAGTCCCACCTCTTTCACAATATCTTGCAGTTTATTATTTCTGAAAGTAATTACCCCACCGATGCCAAGGCAGAAGCCGAATTTGATTGCCCATAATGCTTCTTGAATACCTCCCGAAAAGCAATGCATTACCCCTTTTAACCCTTGGTTTCTGTATTTACTCAAAATTTCATAAGACTCAGAATAAGCATCTCTGACATGCAATGATATTGGCAAATTATATTCTAATGCCCAATTCAGTTGGGTCTCAAAAGCTTCGCACTGGATATCAATGTTTTTTTTATCCCAGTATAAATCCATTCCAATTTCACCAATTCCCACAACTCCTTCATCATCAATATAGTATTTAAGTTCTTTTAACTCATTCTTATAAGTCTCTTTTTTTACTTCCGTAGGATGAAGCCCGATAAGTGGAAAAAGATTGTCAGGAAAGATATTGCATGCAGCAAAAATTTCTGCAACATTTGCAGCACTCACACAAGGTAATATTACTTGCTTAACATTTGCTTCTATCGCTCGCTGAACAGTTTCTTCAAATCCTTCAGGATAGTATTCCCGGTATAAATGAGCGTGAGTATCTATATAATTCATTATTTAGTATTTGATTGCAAAGGTAATGATTTTTACTTAACCGAAATACCAAATAATATTAGGCTATAATGCAATTATATGACAACAAACAACTGTTGGTTGAAATGCTAAAATGTAATTCTTTATTAAGAATTACTCAGTTTTGTTTATTACTTTATCCAAGGCCTCAACTTCCTTTTTGTTTTTTTCAACCATTTCTTTCATTATTTTCACCCTATCTTCCGCTTGTTTAATCTGATCGTTCTTTATTTTTTCTTCGGCAGGAGATAATTTTCCGCTTTCTTTTTGTTTTTTAACTTTTTCTTTTGCATCCTTAATCTTTCCTTCAGTAGTTTTTATTATAGCTTCTTGTTCTTTAATTTTTTGTTCAGCAAAAGCTTTTCTTTCTTGTGCCATACGTTTGGCCTCGGCAGCGCGTTGCTGTCCAAACTCTTTTCCGGTCAAATTTCCCTTGTTCTTTCCATAAGCATTTCCCTGTGAATTAGCATTGTCTGCCTTTTCTTTCACTCCTTTGGGATCTTTTTTTTGTTGACCATTGTCTTTATTATTTCCCTTTTTATCAACTTCATCCGAGGGGACTATTCCTTTATCCGGCTTTTGCTTTTCTTTATTCTGAACTTTCTCTACTTTTTGTTTTTGTTGACCTTTCCCTTGTTGCTGAGCAAATGAGAAAGAGGCAAAAAGGCATAATGTTACTGTAATTAAAAAAATCTTTTTCATAACTTTAAAAATTAAATATTGGTTAGTAATGAGTCCACGTCACCTTGAAGTTCTACTATAACACTATCAGAAGACTTTATTGATTCATCAAGTTTTTGAGTTGATTGCTCTATTTGTTCCTGCAATTCTTCAGGACTTTTTTCGTTTTGTTTTTTTTCTCCGGAACAGGATACTAAAAGTACAAAAAATGGAATAAGAAATAAATACTTTTTCATAGGTTCTTTTTTTAATTTATATCTGATTTATAATGCACTAATGATTTACTCTCTGTTATTAGGACAAGGATTTGGTTATTTTATAAATGCAAATATATGTTTTTTTTAATTGCTATAATTCTCTGTTTTGTTTATAATTTTCTATTTTTTCAAGTTCCATAATTCGCATGATAACATCACAATAAGGACTTAAGAATCCTATTTATAATTTCTTTTTTATAAAATTGAAATTTCAATCTATTGCTGTCCGATAATTGGAATGACTTAGTTTGTTTTTCAACCACAAAAATAAGTCATTTTAAGCTGATAATTCGCTTGAATTTCAGCCTTCTTTGAGGTCTTTTTACTATTGTAAATCAAAGGCTTCTTATAAAAAAACGATAATTGGCAATTTAGAATTAGAGAGGCAATATCAGATTCTTCCTGTCATCTTCATGATACCGTCAATAATGGTCAGCGGATGAGGTGGACAGCCGGGAATATATAAATCGGGTTTATATTGTTCAAAAAAAGTGCGGTTCAGGGCGGGGCTATTATTAAAAACACCTCCGCTGACAGCACAAGCGCCGACAGCTATGATAATTTTGGGATTTGGAATGGCTTTGTAAGTCAATTCCAAGGCAGCCAGACTATTTTGTACCAATGCTCCCGTTACGACCAACCCGTCGGCATGGCGTGGGGAAGCCACAAATTCAATGCCATAGCGGCTCATATCAAAATTAACATTGTCTGCTGCATTGAGTTCCATTTCGCAACCGTTGCAGCTTCCGGCAGAGACCAAACGCAGTTTTAAAGAGCTCCCAAAAAACCTGTGAATTTCTTTTCTTATCAAATCAGGATTGAAATCAATAACTTCTGTATTGGAATTCACTTTGAGCAAGTGTGTGTCATTAGTTGCAATCTTGTAATTATTACTAAACCTAATCATATTGGCAGGACAAACCGTTGAGCATTCATTGCAGAAGAGACAAAGTCCCATATCAATGGTAAGCGGTTGCAAGGTAATGGCATCTGTGGGGCAAAGTTCAGTACAACTTTTGCAACCTGCCATGCAAGAAGCAGATTTAATCACGGGTTTTCCTGCATGTTGTTCGGGTAAATTGACATGCTGCAAATCCTTAATGTATTGCTTTCCCTGGTGTTTTATGATGTTAATGGTACGTATCATAGTTGCATTGTTTTATAGGTCATTGCCGCAATAAGACAAATTGAAACTTTTATTGCAAACCGGAAAATCGGATATATCATTATTACGAACCGCCAGCGCCAAAGCCATCCAGTTGTGCATAGAGGCATCTTTCACTTTATAGTTTTTAAGGGACCCGTCGGCATTCGTCACTGCACAATGGCAAATTTCTCCCCTCCATCCTTCCGTAAGAGAAATAACGAAGCTATCAGAAGCACTTTTTGAGGCAAAAAGTTCAGTTGCCTGACTTGCATTTGTCTCATATCTTGCAAGCATTTGGCGGATATAATTCAGTGACTGACAGATTTCCAGATCACGCAGTTTGGCTCTTGCTTTCACATCACCACTTTCAATGGTAATGGGGAGATGATCAATATTGGGATACCATGCATAACCATGAGAAGAGCGTATATCGCGTTTTATGCCGGCTGAACGGGCAGCCATACCCACAACGCCGATCATACGGCTTTGTTGTTCTGTAACAATCCCTATTCGTTCAAAACGAGCAAGCACACTTGGCATATCAAACATCTTGTTAGCAACTTCAACATATTGTTTTTCAAAAAGATCGAGATTACTATTTATTTTGACAATCAATTCCTGATTTAAAGGATAAGATTCTTTTCCGTATCGGATCAATTTCCGTCCGAAACGATTCCCGCACCATATAAGAAAAGTATTGATAATAACGGTACGGAGTCCCTGAAGAACAGCACTTCCAAGTTGAAAGGCTACATCCGTACACAATGCAGACAAGTCGGAAGTATGAATTGCAATTCTCTCCATTTCTGCAGCAATAGTTCTGGATAGCTTAGTATTTTCACTGATTTCAATACCATTCAGAGCTTCCATAAGCTGGACAAAAGCAGTACTATGGCTGATAACAGTATCACCGGCAATACTTTCGGCAAGCATTGTCTGCTGAAGAAATTTATCCTGTTGTAGCATCATCTGTTCAATTCCGCGGTGCTGGAAGCCAAGCTCAATCTCAAGATGCAGGACTTTCTCCCCATTACAGATAAAACGAAAATGTCCCGGCTCAATGATGCCCGCATGTATAGGACCGACTCCCACTTCATGCAACTCATGACTATTCATTTTAAAGAACGGATAATTACCAATTTGAGAATCCTTATTATATCTGTCAAACGGATATCTCAAAGGCTTCAGCCAAGGGTGGTTTAAAAACTCAATGC
>JAEWNB010000161.1 GCA_023392945.1 Bacteroidota bacterium | reverse complement strand
ACCCCAAAAGAAATTTTTCTTTTTCCTTTATGGAATAACAATTTTACTCTTTTTGGTTTATATTGCTTTTATTTCTGACAATAACTTTTCAAAGCACAGGGAATTAAGCCAAAAAATTAAAAACTTGGAGGCTATGATTTTTAAGACAAAAAATCAAATTAATAATACATACAGCTTTGATCAATTGAAAAGGAATCCTGTTTTACTTGAACAATATGCACGCGAACAAATGAACATGATGAAAAGTGACGAAGATGTCTTTCTTTTGGTTTACGAATAATGATTTGGATAGTAAGGATTTAGTTCCAAAATATACATCCTATATTACGGTGATGAAAAAAATTATTATTATTAATGGTGTCAATTTAAATGAACTCGGGACCCGAGAGGTTGATATTTATGGTCATATTGACTTCGAAACCTATTTTTTTGAGCTCAAAAAAAGATTTCCCCAATTTGAACTTGATTTTTTTCAATCTAATAAAATTGATGAATTGGTTGACCAAATATTAAGTCATCAATATTTTGACGGAATTATCCTAAATCCGGGTGCCTATACTCATTCTTCAATTATCTTGGCTGATGCTATTAAGGCCATTCCCACTCCGGTAGTAGAAGTGCATATTTCTAATCTTTTCGGACGTGAGAGCTTTAGAAAAAAATCTATGATCTCTTCTTCTTGCATGGGAACTATATCAGGGTTCGGCTTAAAAGGTTACGATTTGGCAATTTTTTCCTTTATTGATTAAACTTATATTTTATATGTATGTCTATGCAACGCTTTAATTAATTAAACAAATTTAATGGTATTTAAAATGAAAAAAATCTTTAGTTTATTTGTGGCTCTTTGTATTGTTTTTTCACTCTCAGCTCAAGATAATGGGGCTAATCCAAAATCTTCTAAAAAAGTAAAAGAACCGGTTATCACTTTTGATAAAATTGTACATGATTATGGGAATGTTGAAAAAGGTGGAAATGGGGAGTGTGAGTTTGTATTTAAAAATACCGGTAAAGCTGAACTTATTCTTACCAATGTTCGTTCTTCCTGTGGTTGCACTGTTCCTGAATGGCCTAAAGAACCTATTCAACCGGGTAAAAAAGGCGTTATTAAAGTGAAATATAATACGCAAAGAGTTGGGCAAATCAATAAATCTGTTACTGTTGAGTCTAACGCTGTTAATAACAGAATTATTCTCAATATTAAAGGAACAGTCATCAATCCTGTTCCTGAAGCAGTGCCTGAAAATAATGCCGGAAGTATAGTAAAACCGGAATAATTTGAATTTTTGTATTGTTGATAAATGTAAATGACTGTAAAATGAAAAAAATTTTTTTAGTACTATTTGTTGGGCTCTCATTTGCAAACCTTCAGGCTCAGCAAGGTGTTAATAAATCTTCTAATGTCCCTGTAAACGGCCCTGAAATTAAGTTTGATAAACTCTATTTTGATTTTGGAACTCTAAATGTGGGAGATGTAAAAGAAGTTACTGCCACTTTTACCAATATTGGAAATAAACCTTTGATTCTTGATGATGTTATTTCTTCCTGCGACTGCACAACTCTCGAATGGTCAAAAGCTCCTGTGATGCCGGGTAAATCAGCTACTATCAAAGCAAAATATAAAGCCGAAAATTCGGGAGTTATCAGTAAAAGAGTGACAGTACTTTCAAATGCTGAGACTTACAGGGTAATATTAAATACTAAAGGTCTAGTGAAATAGTCAGACCATGACACTGGGGTCGTTTGGTTTTGAACTAAACGACCTTTTTTTTGTGAAAAACGAAAGAATAAATAAGAACTGAATTTTAATATTTTAGAATGAGAATTAAAGATTGAAAAATATCTTTTGTTTCTCTTTTTATTTCTTTTATATCTTTATTTTTGTTACTCGTTTGTTACTCGATTAATTTAAAAGGTGAATATACTTTAAACACCTTTTTAGTATTTCATTGTCAATAAAAATTGTATGTTTGCAGGAGACTTAAAATTATTCTTATGAAAAAAATTTTATTTTCTTTAATTATCCTATCATCAATTTTTATTGTTTCTTGTGATAAAACGCCTGAATTAACAACATTAGAAAACACAGTTTGGCGTGGTTATGAGGTAAACGATTTTTATTATACGGAATATAGATTTTTTACAAATGGAATAGCCTCGGTGGATTATGTCAATGAAGGAATATCCGATTTGTATCCCTTAACATACAACGTAACCTCTTATAACTCGGTTGAAATTTATATGTATGGAGAATATATACGTACTGGTAAGTTTTATCCTGAAGATGCAAAATTATATATAGAAGGCGAAGGATTTAGGCTGGTTAGTTACTAAATTAGATTTACAGAGTTTGGCTTGTCTTAGATAAACAGTTATTTACCAAAATAGAAATATTATAATCAGAAAAATTGTATGTTTGCAGGAGACTTAAAAATTATTCTTATGAAAAAAATTTTATTTTCTTTAATTATACTAGGATTAATTTTTATTGTTTCTTGTGATAAAACGCCTCATTTATCGTCATTAAAAAACACAGTTTGGCGTTCTGTTGAAAATGAATATTCTTCTGAGTATCGTGTATATAGTTTTATTGATGATCTTTATGCCGAAAAACAATGTATTTGTGAGTGTTTCTGGGAGGATGGATCATCCTCTGTGTTTTACTGGACATACCAAGAACATTATTATGACGATCTTGGAATTTGTACTGTTATAATTCATGAAACTGAAAGTGATTGGAACGTTGATGGTATCATGTATTATAAAAATGCAAAATTATATTTATATGGCGCTGAATATGAGCTGATCAGTTACTAAAATAGATTTACAGCGTTTGGCTTGCCTTTGATAAAAAGTTATTTACCATAATAGATAATTTAAAAGGTGAATATACTTTAAGCCCCTTTTAAGGATTGTATTATCATAAAAAATTTATGTATTTTTGCAAACTGAAAAAAGCAATAAAAAACCAATCTAAAAAGTCAATTTTGTTACTCGTTTGTTACTGAAATTGTTTATAACGTTCATTGTTTATTAAAAATCAAATAGTTATAAAATATTGGGGTCGTTTGGTTTTGACAGCTTATATGTGGATTTGTAAGCATACCGGAGGTTGGGAGAGGGTTCCGTTAAAAACTAACTCCATACGCCAATAAACGGCAACTATTCTTACGCAGCATAAGCTGCTAAGCTCCGAAACCTAGTCAAGGACTATGGTTTTGGATGTTTCCCCGGAAGCTACGCTGACCTGCGTCCGGCAAGAAGCATCGCAAAAGGTTAGATAGCAATTACAGGCTTCGCTGTATGCGCGAAATTTCAGAAGATAAGCTTTGTGTTGGTTGGCCTCGAACCTGCAACTAAGCCGACAAATAATCGATGGCTATGTATGTAGAAAGCATTTTTGCAATGAGTTTGGACGAGGGTTCGACTCCCTCCGGCTCCACAGAACTCCATTTTGGAGTACTATTATTGCCAACGAAGAGCACTTTTTTGCGTTTCGTTGGCTTTTTGTTATTGATGAAATTATATTAATACAAATTACTAAAAGAGCTATCTTCGTTGACAGGCAATGTAAATGTAAATTTACTTCCCTTTCCTAATTCACTCTCTACCCAAATTTTGCCACCATGTTTTTCAACGAAATCTTTGCAGATAAGCAATCCTAAACCAATCCCTTTTTCTCCGGAAGTCCCTTTTGTAGTGTAATTCTCGGATAGTGAAAATAGTTTTGCCTGATTGTGTTTGGAAATCCCAATCGAATTGTCACTAACTGAAATAATATTAGTATTGGATTCTCTTTGCATAGAAATAGTAATTTCTCCGTTGATATTTGAGAATTTTATTGCGTTTGAAATCAGATTTCTCATGATACTATTCAGCATGTTATAATCTCCTTTGATGATGGCCGGTCTTTCAATATTATAATTTACTTGAATGTCTTTATCTTTAATTTGTGGTTTCATGACCGCAATAATTTCATTGACCAGGGTTTTTAAGTCTATTGATTCAGGATCAAAATGATGTTGATTCATTTGAATTCGTGACCATTCCAAAAGATTCTCAAGTAATGTGTTGGCATTACTGGAAACTTCGTATAATTTGTCAACATAAATTTTGTTTTTTTGAAGTTGAATTTCGTCTTTTTTTAATTTCAAAAGTTCTGCATAGCCCAAAATAGAAGTAAAGTGTCCCCGAAGATCATGGGAGATGATTCCAAAGAATTTGTCCTTTGTCGTATTTAGTTCTTTAAGCATAATTTCACTTTCTTTTAATGAAATTTCTGCCTTTTTACGTTCAGTAATATCCTTTATTAGAACAACAACTTCATCTTCGTTTAATTTAGAAAATCGAGCTGAAAAATATTCATCTTGCTTTAATTTGTATTCAACTTCAAATAGTTGATTTTTTATTGCTTCTCTTACACCAGTTAAAAATTTATCTGCAAGTTCTTTCTCAAAAATATCATGATAATTTTTTCCAATAAATTCTTCGGGTTGCAAAAGCAAATTATTCTTATTTCTTTGAAAATATGACAAAAATCGTCCATCTTTGTCATTATGAAAGAGTAAGTCCGGAATTGCATTGATGATGGATTGTAATTTGGCTTCACTTTTTTGCAACTCCAATTCATTTTTCTTTATTACCGTAATGTCATTATTAATAATAATATAATATTTAATTACCCCATTCTGATCTATTAACGGGGATATCATTGTTTCTTCAATATATTTTTCTCCATTTTTTTTAGAATTTTCAAACTCTCCAATCCATTTTTTTCCCGAGTTTAAAGAATCAGTTATATTTTTGAATTTTACTGAATCATGAAAAATATTGTTGAATATATTTGGTTTATTTCCAACAACTTCTTCAACGGTGTAGCCGGTAGTCATTGTAAAAGCAGGATTAACGATTTCTATATTCCCGGAAGAATTGGTGATTATTATTGGAATTTGAATTTCCTGAATGGTTGCAGACAAGAGGGCATTGCTATTTTTTAATATTTCTTCTTGTCGAAAGAACTCTATAATAAGTTTTGCTAATTTCTTATATTCATAAGATTTATTTAAAAGAGGTTCAATGGGCTTTGGGTCATTTTCAACCAATGATTTTGAAATAAGTGATACAGGAGAAATAATTAGTTTATTAATGAAAATAAACAAAATAATAAAGACAATGACAGTCAAGATGCTGAAATAAATTCCAAATTTAGAAAATGGAAATATTTCTGTATTGAGAACATCTTTTTTATTAAATTCTAAGAATGAAATCTCATTATTTTTGCAATCAACAATTTTCTTAAAATAATTACCAACTATTTTTGAATCTGACTTTTGAATTTTATGATATTCTAAATCAGAAAT
>JAEWNB010000159.1 GCA_023392945.1 Bacteroidota bacterium | reverse complement strand
ACTTATCTCCCGAATGCATTTACTCCAAATGGTCTTAATAATAAGGTTTTTATGCCTATTAATTCTTTTGTGAGCACTACTAATTATAGTTTTTCAATTTTTTCAAGGAATGGAGAACTGATTTTTCAGACCATTGATCCATATACCGGTTGGGATGGTACCTGTTTAGGGAAATATGCAGAATTGGGTGTTTATGTCTATTTGATAAAATATATTTATCCCGATGGAACTCCCTATGAAAAAATTGGAACGGTTACTCTATTGAGGTAATGGTTGTTTAATAATCCTGTTCTTGATGAATTTCTTTAAAATTATTTCTGCTGTTTTTCATCCACTTTTATTACCTCTTTATTATTTTATTCTGATGTTCTTTGCTTTGGGGATGTTTAATATTGACCCAAAGAACATCCTTTTTTTGTTTGTTTTTTTATTCTTTTCTCTAGTAATTTTACCTCTATTTGTGATAAGATTTTGTAAGAAATTTTCAATCATAAAAGAGATAGATTCACCTTCTAAAAAAGACGGAGCCATTATTCTTGGCATATTACTATTGTTTTATCTTTTTAATTTGAGGATGTGGTATTTAAAAGACATTGATCAAATTTACTTGTATGTTTTTTCGATTTTTGCCGCCGGTAGTGCTTTGCTTTTACTATTAAATTTTATATATCCGTTAAATTGGCATTCAACTGCTTGGGGAACGCTTTTTGGCTTTTATTTGATAATGCTTAATTTCGGAGCAACTTTTTATTTTGAAATATTAGCTTTAATTATTCTTATTTCAGCTTTTGTGGCTGTTTCACAAATAAAAATTGGTCAAACAAAACAACCCCAATTGTATTTGGGGTTTGCATGTGGATTTATTGTTGCCTATATTTTAGGAATTACCTTATTGATCTATTAGAATATATTCCAGGTGAGACCAATTGACATAGGATAAATTTGTGGACCTTTGCCGTCCTGAAATAGTTTAGTTACTTGAAGACAGTAATAAAAACTTACATATTTCCATCCGGTGCGTAAATAAACATCAAAATTATATTTCTGTTTATTGTACATTTCATAATTTTTAATCCATATCTTATCATCATTGCCATTAGGATTTTTTCCTTTGTAGGTCTGAGAAATTTCTGCAACCAGTCCAACTCTTACTCCGAGACTTATTTTAAACCCATTTTGATGACGATATCTGAATTCAAGAGGAATATTACAATTGATATAAGTCATTCTGTTCAGATCATAATCAATATTTGCCGTATCAATAACATAATATCTCATTACCCAAGGAGTTGGGTCAATATCAAGACGTGCATCAGAAAACTGAGTATAATAGCTGACTCCAAGACCTAATCCGAATGAAAATGGACCCTTATTGGGCAGTTTAAAATCCCACATTGCTGATATGTTAAACCCGGGATGCAATTTGTTTACATTTACGGTTGAAGGCATCCCCATCCAAAAAGTGTGAAAAACATCCACCATAAGTCGATCACGGATTATCTCAGGCTTCTTAATAGATGATAAAGTGTCATGAGAAGATTGTGCATTACAAAATTGCACAAAAGAGATGAGCATAATAAATAGGAGGAGTGTATTTTTTTTCATTCGTGATATTTTTGATGGCAAAGATACAAAATTATTGAAAACTGTTTATTTGAATATGTTTATTAAAACTATATTGTCAAAATATTATTGTATTGACTATTTCGGAAGATAACCTGAATGAAATGAGAAGGGTAAAAGATCGGATACACTTTTGAAAATATAGACCTTTCCAATATCTCCCGAAAGAATAATTTCAATTTTCTGATTAAATTTTTGCTCATATTCAATGAGTGTCTGACGGCATCCTCCACAAGGAGTTACAGGTTCTGTGGTTTGTTGTGTAGGGCAGTGAGAGGTGATGGCAATGCGGCTAAAGGGGACTTCCGGGTATTGGGATGAAGCATAAAAAGCTGCAGTTCTTTCTGCGCATAATCCGGAAGGGTAGGCGGAATTTTCCTGATTGTTGCCTGTGATAATTTTTCCGTTATTTAATAATATGGCTGCTCCAACCTTGAAATGAGAATAAGGCGAATAGGCTTTTTTTGCAGCTTCAGTTGCAATGTTCAATAAATCCTCAATTTCTTCAGGTAATTCATAATGATTATCATAGACCATTACTTCTGATTTAAAATTCAATTTTTCCATATCTGTTATTATTAGTTCTAGTCTAACAACTTAAAGAGTTTTCAGTTCAAAACCTATTTTTTTTATTTTTTTTTGGTGTTAATTTAAGTACATGGTGTTTTTTTGGACGGTCAAAAGAACAGAATTGCTTTGCGTTAGGGATTGGAGCGAAAACACCGCAAAGGCGGGGGCTTTGGGGCACAGGGAGCGGCAGAGCGACCGAAGGAAGCTACTGCCCGCGACCATGAGCCCCATAGTCAACGCCTGCGGAGTTGTAGCGGAAAGCCCGACGGCGAGCTTGCGAGCCGGAACGCCCAAATTATTAATATGATTTATAAATATATTGAATTTAATTTTTGTCATATATTTATTTTCTTCTCGTCAAAATTTAATAATAAAAAAGAATTAAAAAAAGCGTATAATGTTATACCTACTTGAGTTTCTAAGGTATCTTCCGTAAAAAGTGAAATGAATATGAGGATAAAGAAAATTATATAGATTATTGACCGAGATTTTTCAACTGTAAAAAATGGATACAATAAACTGAATAGAAAATAGAGCAATAATATCATCCCTCCCATTAGGCAATAGGTAATAAACTGATTGTGGCAGCCCATGTCCCTTTTGTATGTCAAAGGTGAATTTTGATCAATAAGTTGCTGGTCGATGGCCTCTTTATGATCTCCAATACCAACTCCAAACAGGGCATTGGACTTTATGACTTGATAGCCTGCTTTCCATAATTCTATACGTTGCAATAGGGAAGAATGATCAATTTTATTGTATTTTTCATAAAGAGTTAAGCTGAATAAGAGCGGATAAATCGAACGTTTAAGCCCAATGCCACGGGAATAATCAACATTGGCAATTCCTAGCTCAATATTATTTATGTCCTTTTCTGTAAGGGTTTCCATTCCTTTTCTATCTTTACGCAAACCTTTTGAGTTAAGATATCTGATAATGGTTGTTTGAATATTGTCATCATAAGTTAGTTTACTGCGTTTGTTCCACTCAGTTTGAAGTTCTTCTTCACAAACATATAAATATATAAGGGAACCATTTTCAACAATTGAGTTAAGGTCATGATGATACCTATGACCGTAATGAGTTGTACTTTCCAATTGTGATTCAGAGGGAGTTTCTGCTGCATAGTAATCATAAATTATATAGGTGAAATAGGCTGCAAAACCTAAAACAAGAAAGGTGAAAACTGAGAGAATTATTTTGCGTGTTAAGTTTTTTTTATGTGAAAGCAACATGCGGAAAATAAGAAAAACTGCAGCTGTCATAAATATGGCAATACCGGTAAGTGTTTGTGCTATAAAAAGATATACAATAAGCCACAATGCAACCATCAGGAAAACAGTGCGAACAATTAGTGGATATTGCTTTGCAATCAAACTTAGGAAACCGCTAAGAAAAATAGCTAAAACAATACAAAGGCTAAATCGGATATGGGAGATGAAAACGGAAATTTGACGAATATCGGCAACCTCATGAGTGAGCAAATAAATGAAAGAAAATATTGTGCTAAACAAAACAGAGCCAATAAAACCAATGATGATAATACGTTGGGCTCTACCATCCAACGGTTTAGAAGTAGCCATAATAATTGGAGTATACAATAGCGGTAACTTACTTAAAAGATTATCAATTCCGATACTCCAATTGTCTGTTTTAATAAGGGAAAAGCAGCAAACAAAGAAAAACAATGATAAAATAATTGAAATTTTGTTCACTTTCAGCATTTCCCATTTCTTTTTCCAATTCCACTCCATGAACCAGTTTACTGAAAGAAAAATCCCCCCCATGCTCATAACATAATTTGATAATGGGATGCTGCAAGCAATCATCAGCAAGCAGCCAACATATATTATATGGTGTACGTCTTGGCGACTCAATTATTTAGTTTTTTCCCGGACAATATAGCTTTGTATTTTGATTGATCAAGTAAAATGTCTTTGGCATACTTGACATCAGGATCAGAAGTTAGAGAATTGATAATTCTGCCTTTTTGATAATAATATCTAACAGCAATTTCTGACCCGAGGTACTGAGAAATCTCATCTTTGAATTTAATCAAGTCTATAGACTTTTCCTTGGCAATTTTGTCAGTTATTTCTTTATAGAGAGATTCAATAGCAGAAAAATATTTTTCTACCATGGCTGCTTCTTTTAATTCTTTAAGAAGTTCTTCAGAATCAGTAATATATGAATAATCCTTATTGGTAAGGAAACTTAGAAAATCATTATAAATGGCATCATTAATTACAAATTTTTCAGCAGAAAGAATGGTAGGGTGTGAGGCATAAAATTGATTGGCATAATCGAAAATTAGATTATTCATTACCAGGGCAACAAGAATATTACTGGCAATGGTATCAGGAGTTATCACATCAGGCTCAATTCCTCCTTTATCGTAAACTGTTCTGCCATTTAAGGTCTTAAATGGGGTTGCCAGCGAGTCGGGAATATATGATGAATTATTGAGGGAATCCTTATTGAAATAATCAATATTTTGAACGCAACGACCACTCGGGATGTAGTATTTTGAAACTGTCATTTTAAGAGTAGTGTTATAGCTGAGGGGAACAATATTCTGGACAAGTCCCTTCCCATAAGTTTTTTTACCAACAATAACCCCGCGGTCGAGGTCTTGAAATGCCCCTGAAACAATTTCGGAAGCAGATGCACTAAGGTTGTTTACTAAGACAACAACTGGAATATGTTTGTCAACCACAGGATAGCGGGTCTTGTAAACATTAGTCTGTTCTTTGATTTTTCCTTTTGTCTCTGCAATGATGATGTTTTGGTCAACAAAAATATTCATTATATTAACAGCTTCATTCAGTAACCCGCCCCCGTTGTTTCGAAGATCAAGAATCAGATAATCCATTCCTTGTTCTTTTAATTTAAGGAAGGCTTCTTTAACTTCATTTCCTGCATTATCAGTAAATTGGTCAAGTTTAATATAACCGATATGATGTTCAAGAATCCCATAATAGGGTATATTGGGTAATTTTATCTCTTTTCTTGTAATATTGAAAGTGAGGGGTTTGTCAGTACCCTTACGTTCAACTTCTAAAGAAATATTGGTGCCGGGTTCTCCTTTCAGAATTGTGCTGACGTCGTTAGAATTTTTGCCTTCAGTAGATTGGTTATTGATTTTAAGGATACGGTCACCAGCAAGCAACCCGGCTTCGGCAGCCGGACTATTTTCATAAGGCTCTGAAATGACAACATCATTACCATATTGTTGAATAAGTGCTCCGATACCTCCATATTGTCCTGTGGTCATCAATTTAAACTCCTCAATTTGAGATTCAGGATAATAAACCGTATAAGGATCTAAACTTTCTAACATGGCATCAATGGCTGTCTTTGTAAGTGTACCCGGAGAAATCTCATCGGCATATTTCGCATTCAGTTCTTTGAGAATTGAGACAAAAATATCTACATTCTTAGCTACTTCAAAATCATTCTGACTTTGTGCCGGAATCACCAAGAAAAAAGTTAAGGAAAATATAATTACTTTGATATAAAATTTATGAATCATACGTAACATTTTGAATTATAGATTGGCAAAAATACAAAATAAAGTGTAATCAGTAAAATGTAAAAACTTGAAAAAATTCTTTTCATATAGCGAATTTTACATTTTCAGAGTTTCAGATTTTTATTACAATCCTAAACGTTAAACAGGGGTGATTATTGTACCGTTATTTTCTTTGAAATTACTCCTTCTTTAAGAGAAATTCTTACTATATATGTCCCGGGTGAAAGATCTGAAATATTGATTTCTTTCTCAGGAATAAGGAGATTGACCATTTGTTTGACAACCTTTCCGGAAAGGTCCATAATCTGAATATTCTGAATTGGATTCTTATTTCTTGAGGAGATCATGATATGGCTGTGTGATGGATTAGGATACAAAAGAACAGATTCAGAAAGTTCATTCTCCTGAATTCCGGTTATAACTGTCAAATTAAGTGTGATAATACTATCACAACCTCCTTGTGAAAATAGGAAAAGAGTATCTTTGATAGTTCCGGCCGCAGTGGTCGTAATAGAAAATCCATTTTGACTATATATTTCTCCTGAAAATACAGTGTCTTCGATATTGATTATATATTCAGGAAGAATTGTCAAGTTAAGAGTTACTATGCTATCACATCCATTGGCAGCACTAAATGTTCGGATGTATTCGCCGGAAGAATAATAAGTTGAATCTTCCCAGGTATATGAATCACAAATACTAACTGCAAATGTATAAGAACTCAAAGGTAAGTTTTCAAGATGAAGTGTAAAAATGCTGTCACAACCATTTTCTGTTACAAGATAATCATAATAAACTCCGGGCATAATCAAGGTATTTCCTCTCCATTGATAATAGTTATTTGCACATATTGTGTCATATAATTCAAAAAGATATACCGGATTAACGGTAAGGGATAAGTTTACCAAACTATCACATCCTAAAATGGAGCTAAGAGAAAGAGAATGCTGAGTGGTTCCGGTAAGATTTTGGGGTGGTAAATTGAAACCATTTACTGAATAAACAGAGCCCTGACAAATGGTATCAAATAGTGTGATGTTGAATGTAGGATTGACAGTCAGGTGTAATATAACAATGCTGTCACATCCATTTGAGGCAGTTAAAGTATGGGTGTATATTCCTATTGAATCAGCATGGAATCCGTTTTGTTGATAAATCTCCCCTTCGCATATCTGTGCAAAAAGATTATTTTGGTATGCATTTCCAACTATTAAATTCAAAATAACCAGACTGTCGCATCCATGAATAGTAGAAATAACAGTGTCATAAATGCCGGATTGGTCGAGAAGTCTTCCAAAGAAATTGTAATTTCCACTTTCGCATATTGTAACTTCTATAGTATCAGACTGATAAACAGGATAAATGAATCCGGTTACTGCAATACGCCCGCTTTCACAGCCTAAAGTAGGATTGTATGATGAAACATAATAAGTTGTAGTTTGATTAATTGTCGGACTGTAAATATTTCCTGTATAAATTAAGTTGCCTTGCGTGATTTGATCATACCATCGACAAGTATTGGAAATTGTGTCAGGAATAGCGCTTAATGATATAGAACCAGCACCGCAACGATTTTCATCCATAACAGTCGGATGAAGTATAGTGATGATAGTGAAATGTACCCTATAGGTTTTAGTCACATTTCCATTGTTTACCACTACAGTAGCAATCGGTGCTGAGGAGTTAGCCTGAGTAATGATTGGGGGGCTAGCAAGGGAGGAGGCAGTTGAGGCAGTAATGACAGGTAATGTGTCACCATAGCAATATGGAGTAGAAATATAATAATCGGTTATATCAGGATTAAATCCCTCAATGGAAATACCTCCCACTTTAAGGTCGCTGAGGCGTGCATTATAAATCATTTCAATATCATCACAGTAAAGATTATCAGTAGCCGCACCGATTCCCGGGTTTTTGTTTGTTGCAATTGTTATCAAAATGTAAGCAGGGGTTTGATTTAAAGAAGTGTAACTATCATAGTCAAAAGGTACTGTATATTGATGCCATCCTTGGTCTCCTCGCTGAAATTCTGAAACTGCTTTTCCTACAACATAACTTGAGGAGTTATCGGTCTCGGGGTCGGTGTATTCATAAGTCCCATGAATCACTGCATGCATTTTTGCATACTGTGTGGATGAATTAGGGCATACAAACTTGGCCCAGAAACGAATTGAATCCGGTTTTCCGGAAAAGGGTTCGTTGAAATTGTTGTCTCCGATAACAGTAAAAGTGTGATTGGCACTGTTGGAAGGGGAAATGTTTCCCACATTGACCCGTCCTGTGGTAACTGTTCCGTTGGCAATTATGGAGCCGATGGCAGTTCTGGCATATATATTGCAACTGTATCCGCTGCCGGTATGAGTGTCTGTGGAGCGTTGAATCTGTTGGGAGCGGGCAAAACCTGAAAGACTTCCGGTATTGGTCATGTGAGAACTCCAGTTGGTCGGCTCTTCGTAACTTGTGCCGAGGCTGTCCCAGATCTCAAAATTTCCGTTGCGAATTTGATATTGCCCGAAAACAGCTATTTGGCATATCATTAAAATGGCAAACAGTATTCTTTTCATTTCTTATTTGTTTAATTAATGTTCAATACGTATTTAGATGCAAAAGTACATTTTTTGTTGAGTTAATCAATGAAAAAAGAAATTGAATGAGTTTGCACGGTTATTCATTATAGTCTAAAAATATACTGTTTTTTATTAGCCACTAAATTTTTTTTATTAGCTATGAAATTAGAATTTTAAAAAAAAATTGCAACCATTATGAAAAAAGCAACGAGAAGAAAATTTACGCCTGAGTTCAATGCAAAAGTTGCAATTGAAGCTCTAAAAGAGAAGACAACCTTGGCAGAGTTGTCGGAAAAATTTGAAGTATCTTCCATTTTGATATCTCGATGAAAAAAAAAACTTTATAACATGATTACTTTTTATTTAACACCTAAGAAAATTGGAGAAAATTCCATTGTAAATGAATTAACAGAAAGATTTGGTATAAACAAGGAAACAAAAACTGAGCTTAAACCTGATAATATCTATTTTGGAACTGATACTGAGTATAATAACTTTCGGTTTAGATTAACTAATGTAATAAACAAGTATATTGAAAGCCAACGAGTTCACGCTGCTGGCGGCTGAAATAAATCAGTAAAAATGATTCTTCCTTTAAGGTATCACAACCTTTCTTGCCGCCCCTCCATCAACTTGTATTAGGTAAACACCAGGCGTTGAAACAGGAATAAAGCACAATGGAGCCGCCGCTGATATGGTCTGTAAGCATCTTCCAGCTGCATCGAACAATCGTATGGTTTTTCCTTCTGCTCCCCTTATGGTTATACCTTGCGATGAGCTTGTGACTTCCCATGAAGTTGAAATTGCGTTCTCAGACACACGTGTTGGTTGGAAAATGGCGGTGTGTGTTTCGTCTGATTGTATATTGACGTTTCTTGGATTTTGTGGATTGCCGTCCTCCCATTGTACGAAACGATGGTTTTCCAAAGGAATTGCCCCTATTTCAACGTTGCAATTCTGTGGGAAAGAGCCATTGCCGACAGGAATACCATAATTAGGATTGTCCGAAAAAACAGACAAATTATAAAAAGGCAAATCCTCTATAACAGTATCATGTGCTGTTAATATAATAGTATCATGCAGAGTAATAAAAACAGTATCAAGTTCAAGTACCGGTGTCGGTTGATTCGGACCAGAACAAGTATAAACATTGGTGACATGATGAAAACCCGAAGAAGTATTATTGACAAAATCTGCTACAGCAATCAATTCAAGGAAATAGTGTGTGTCATCAATCATAAAATGTTGTGGGCGACCTGATGAAGAGAAAGAATAAATAGTGTCAGAAAGTATTGTTCCTAAAGAATTAACTATAAAGCGACAGTAACTATTATTATAGTCAACTGGGTATGAAGCATTTGGATTATTTAGAATTATATAAAATTCCCATAGATCATCCGCATTAAAAAGATGTTTGGAAAAACGAATTGAATACACTTCGTAATTCTGTGGGAGCGTAATAGGGGCAAGAGATACCTGAACAGTTCCTGTTGAGCCTATTGTCAGTACATTGTTGGTACAATTGTAGAAAGTCTGCTCGATAATGTTAAAATTTTCATCGTAGTATGTGTTTGGAATAGTATTACTATAATAGGAAAGATAGTAATCGCCCGCTGTTTCATAGTAATATAGTCCAGCGAAAGGGTCTTCTTGTTGGTTATAATATTGAAAATGAGGGGTAAACTTCCCATTTATCGAATGGATCAATGTTATTTGTGCGAAAGAAACTTGCACAAACAACAAAGAAATACAAAAAGCCAATAATTTTCTCATGATTTTCATATTAAAATTCTACCAATGGTTTAATTCATCATACAATTGAGGAAGTATGTCTGTGTTGAGCTCATATTGAGTAGCGGTCTTGGGAAGCAGATATTGTCCGATATTATTGTTGTCCGCTTCGTTAGCCCAAAAACATTCTTGGTTTTTGGCCACTATATGTCCACCAAGTTCTTCAATTGTTCTTCTGATTTTTACACCCAATCCGTGAATTTCATCGTTTGGGGTGTTTACTGCTTTCTCGTTTTTGCGGAGCCACAGAATAAGTTCGTCCGCGCCTATAATAATTGTACTCATAATTTATTGATTTATAATTAGTTTTTTTTCAAAGATTATGCAAAAATACACAAAATTCACATACACGACGTTACTTTTGCAAACTTAAAGTACAAATTATTAGCCACTAAATTTTTTTTATTAGCTATGAAATTAGAATTTATTAGCCACTAAATTTTTTTTATTAACTATGAAATTAGAATTTATTAGCCACTAAAATTTTTTTATTAGCCATGAAAATTTTCTTCCATAATTTTCTGGTTTTGGTGTAACCCCATGTTGGACGAGACAAACCTTTGCTTACAAGTACAGATTAGAATCTCCGTAACTCAAAAAACGATAGCCGTTGCTCAAGGCATGGCGGTATATCTCTCTCCAGTTGTTCCCCACGATGGATGAAATTAGCAGCAGTAAGGTGCTCTTGGGTTGGTGAAAGTTTGTGATGATTCCTTTCATTAGTTTATGCTGATAGCCGGGAACAATGATCAGGCTCGTGCTGCCGGAGAGATATGCAAGATTATTTTCTTTCAGGTATTTCAGAAGTGTTGTCAGGGATTCTTCCGTCGGAACGGCTGCTATTTGGGGATTATCATAGATTTCCCACTGTTCGATAATAAAAGGGTTATTGAGGCCGAGTGTAAGTTTTGCCCCCATGATGAAGAGAGATTCAAGTGTCCGGGCAACGGTTGTGCCAACGGCAATAATCCTTTTTGATTGACTTCGGAGCAAATTTTCAAGTAATTCCGGTTTGATAAGAATTTGTTCGCGGTGCATAAAATGATCGCAGATAAATTGACTGCTCACAGGTTTAAAAGTGCCTGCACCGACATGCAACGTGAGGTAATCAATTCCGATTCCCTTCTTTCTGAGGGCATCAAATTCTCTTTCGGTAAAATGGAGCCCGGCAGTGGGAGCGGCCACTGATCCGTCATATTTGGCATAGACTGTCTGATAGCGATTTTCGTCTTCTTTTTCTGCACTGCGCTTAATATAGGGTGGAAGAGGCATCTTTCCATAATGTTCTACCCATTCGGCAAAAGTAATGTCTTCGTCTGCCCACTCAAAGGTAACAGGGAAAGTGCCATCACAATTTTCACCCTTTTCGGCTCTGATTTCAACAATATTTTCACCGATAGGAATTGAAATTGTCAGAGGTTTTTTCCAGCGTTTTGCATTGCCAACAAGACATTTCCAGATTACTTTTTTCGTTTGCTGAAAGGCACTTGCCAGCTCTGTTGTCGGAAATAATGGTTCAAGGCAGAATATTTCTATTTCAACCATAGTGTCACTATGTACCGGTAAGCGGGCATGGATTACTTTCGAGTCATTGAAAATTAGCATGTATTTATCATCTAAATAATCGCTTATCTGATAAAACAGAGCATCTGTAATCTTGTTATTTTTATATACTAGCAACTTGGAACTATCTCTTTCGCTAACCGGATAATAAGCTATTTTATTTTCCGGCAATTGATAATCATATTCCTCTATATTAAGATCTATACATTCCAACATTAAACAAATTCTTATTATTAATCAATATAAACTTCAAGTACTTTTGAAGAAATAACCGGAAGAAGATTTATATCTTCGAGAGAGGCCGGTTTCAATAATATTTCACCTTTTTTAGCTATAGTCAAAGAGTTGTTAAACATAAAGTGAACTTCACCTTCAACCACTATATAGATAACAAAAGAGTCAATATTAACAAACACCTTCTGCAATGGTTTATCAAAAGATAGAAGATTGAGATTGAAGTATTCATTACGTAAAATTTTGGAAGTAGAATTGAATTTTTCTTCAAAATTAATTTTATATTCAGTGTTGTCTTCAAAATGAATGGCATCAAGTGCATCTTCGCAATGTAATTCTCTGCTATGACCATGTTCATCAGTGCGATTCCAATCAAAAATACGGTAGGTAATGTCTGATGATTCTTGAATTTCCGCTAAAAGAATCCCCTTCCCAATGGCATGTACCGTTCCTCCGGGGATAAAGAAAAAATCACCGCGTTTAGCAGGATAGAATTCCAGTATTTTATCAATGGTTCCATCACTAACAGCTTTAAGATAGTCATTTTTTGTAACGCCTTTTTTAAAACCGATATAGAGTCCCGAACCCGGATTTGAATCCAAAATATACCATAATTCAGTTTTTCCGTTCATGTTGTATCGTTTCATCGCAAGAGAATCATCAGGATGAACCTGAACAGAGAGATCGTCATCGGCATCAATGAATTTTATCAGCAAAGGAAATCCTAACCCATATTTCTGATAAACTTTGTCGCCCAAGAGATCATACATATAGATTTCAATCAAATCGTTCAGATTATTTTCTTCAAGAAAGCCTTCGGATACTTCAGAAATATCCCCTTCAATACCTGATAATTCCCAGCTTTCACCACAATTGCATAATGCACCGAAATTCTTATTAAGAATGGTCTTGATTTTTTGTCCACCCCAAATTTTTTCTTTGAAAATGGGATTAAATTTCAGAGGATATAGTGATTTCTCCATTAATTTTTAATATTTAAAGTTAATTATTGGATTGGTTACTTTCATTTTTTGGTTTGTCCGGATTATAAAATTCACGCTGTTTTATTTTGTGAGGAGGCAAGGGCATGTCAGGATTTCGTCCTTTAACTTTTTCTATATAAAGCCATTTGCCATTATCAGCAACAAATCCCTGATGCAAACTTGACTCCGGAACCAAAAAGGCAGGAATGCCATCCATACCTTCTTCTAAAGGTATCAACTGGTCGAAAATGATCATGTCACTTTCAATTGTTTCGTAAATAGTTTTTTTAGTTTTGGGATCTTTCCTACCGGTTCCGATATCGTAGGATTGTTTTTCATATTTTAAAGATAATGAAGATTCTTTGTTGTAGGACAAAATGACACGTGACACTTTATCAGAATATTTTTTGAATATTCTAGCTCCAAAAACCGGACTTTTATCACTTTTAAAAGATAGAATTTCTATTATTTTTTGGTTTGAAAAAAGGTCGTTCCCATTCCAACCGAGGAGCGTGTAATAGGTTTTGTTTTTGGATTCAAGGGGAATAATTTTATAGTAGACAGCTCCATACCATTCATTGTGATCGCCAATCATTGTCTCCGGGTAATCAATGGTATTGCGTTTGTCATATAGCGGATAGATAACATATTTCTTCCTGTTGTCGTTGTATACCTGTAAAAATCCAAAATTTTCTACGGTGAAATCATCTTTTTCAATATGCCATGAAAACAGCTTGAAAAGATTGTTAGGAGAGGTTACTATAGAAAAATTCCGAACTGAATCCCAAGCAAACTTGAAAGAGTTTGGTTCTACAATAATTGATTCAAGTAAATTCATGAAATCCTCATTCAAAGCGAATCTTTCCAATTCTGTCGGAGCTGACATTGCCTGAAAACGCAGATTAATCAGTGAATCTTCCCAGAACTGAAAATCGATTTTTCTCTGTGAAAACCCTGAAAAACAGGTGATTATCAAGAATGAAATAATAAATGCTCTTTTCATAAAATAGTAAACGCAAAGATATGATTTTATTGCTTTATCTGTTAATATTGAAACAATGAGACTTCCTCGAATTTTTTGTGGATTAATAAACAAAAAGGGGAATTTATAATTAACCACATGAAATTACATCCTAAGCAATACAATAAGATAGAATTAATTATAAATCAGATGATGGGATTTAAAAATTAAATCATTTATTAGTATAAATTGAAATCAGATAGAGGAGATTTATGTGGGCTTAATATTCCGGGCAAGTCTTGCTGCCAATCCAGGGAAAAATCTTTTAATATAAGCCATCGCAAGTTCCTTTTTTCCGACTAAAACTTCTCGTTTTTTTAAGAAAGCGGCATTTACAATAATTTTTGCGGCTTTTTCAGGAGTTACTCCGCCCATTTGTCCTACATCCATTTTGTTGTGGTAGGATCCATCTTTTTCCAAAGCATAAAGAGAAATATTGGTTCTAACTCTTCCCGGACAAACAAAAGTAACTCGTATATTTTGTTTATAATACTCAGCTTGAATAGTCTCAAAGAATCCGTAAAGAGCGTGTTTTGAAGAGCTGTATGCTGAACGCAAAGGGAATCCAAATTTTCCGGCAATACTGGTAGTTACAATTAAATGACCACCACCATTGACAATCATTTGTGGTAAAATGGCTTTGGTGAGCAAAACAGGAGCATAAAAGTTTACATTCATAATTTTGTTAAAAACAGCCATTGTGGTCTCCAACGTGTCCGAACGCTGACTAATTCCGGCATTATTATAAAGAATATCTATTTTTCCGAATTGTTTAAGTGCGTTTTCGGCCAACTCTTCAAGTTGTTCTGTTTTTGAGAGGTCAAACGGTAAAATTGAAACTTTCGGAGCCCCTTCATTAAGACATTTTTCCCTCACTCTTTCCAGAATATTCTCTTCAAGTGCAGTAAGAATTAAAATGGCTCCTTCTTTTGCAAAACGATAAGCACAGGCTTCTCCAATACCGGATGATGCTCCTGTAATCCAAATTATTTTATTTAAAAATTTTTGCATAGATTAAAAAATATTACCACTGTTTGTTACATCCTTTCTGCAATTTTGAAATAGTATAGGGCTGAATCACGCTGATTCATTTTATCATAAATTTGGCCCTTGGCAACGTATCCTTCTTGAGCATTTGGAGCCAGTTTTATGTATTGGGAATAATTTACGATTGCTTCTTTATAATTTTTAGTGAGATAGTCAATCCTTCCCATCCACCAATAGAGATCCTTTGCATAAGGATTAACTTTTATTCCCTTGTCGATTTCCTGAATGGCATCTCTATATTTTTCTTGTGCAATTAATATTTTTGCCTTATAGAGATAAGGAATGTAATTTAAAGGATCATATTTAATGGCTAGGTTGTACATGATAATCGCAGAATCCGGTTTATTCATATTATTATAGTTAAGTCCCATAAAATTATAGGTGCTTGACCGGTTTTTGTCGAAATCGGAGGCGGGGTTGTATAACTCGAGGGCTCTTCGATAATAGTAAAATGAGGAGTCATACATGGTAAGCATCCCATAGCAACTTCCAAGATTATAATAGGCATCTGCCAAAAGAGGGTCAATTTTGATAGATACAAGATAATAAGATTTTGCCTTTTGAACATTGCCTCTTTCAAAATAGATTTGGGCAAGATTATTTTGTGTGGTCGCCTTTACAGGCATCAATTGAATGCTCTTTAGATAATAATACTCAGCAGTATCGGCATAATGTTTTTCCGGAAAAAAAGCATGTAATCGGTAATATATACTACCTAAATGTTCATAGCAGTCGGCATATTCCGGATAAATTTCAATTCCTTTTTTGAACTGATAAACAGCTTTCCATGCCCATTTCTGATAGTCAAGATTATTTTGCTGAATTTTGGAGAAATCACTCTCTCCTTTACTCTTATTGTCAGCTTCCAAAGCTTTGTCGCGTAATGCTAACCCGTAATACAAACGAAGATGAGCACTATTTTCCGATTTTTTTACATCAGTTTCAAATAATGTAAACTGATTTTTCCACTCGGCTGACCTAGCAATGGTTTTTATGGAAAATATCAAAATAATTATTGTCATGAAAGAAGTTATTATCGGAGAAGATGTAAAGCGAAATTCTTTATTGGAACTAAGATTTACCTTGAAAATCTTATATATTGCACAGACAACGGCAATGATGAGTCCCAAAGAAGGAATAAAGACAAATCTTTCAGCAAAAGAAGAGCCTATCCGATAAAAAAGATTGCTCACAATACTTAGAGTGATGAAATAAAATAAAATTCCAAATGATACAGGATCTTTTTTTCGGATTCCCAAAATGGCATACACAAGCAGGCCTAAATGAACTAGTAAGGATAACAAGGTATAAGGATCGGCAAATGATGTGGTGGGAAGCTGATTAAATGAGTAGTCACACACTTGCTGGTAAGGAACAAGTTGAAGTACCAAATATTTTCCTAAAAGCATGAGTGAGGTTGCCCAGCCGGTTAAAAAGTCAACATTAAAAAAATAGTTGTCTACAATGGAAACATTGAAATTGTCTGAAGATGGATAGTTGGATAGTACATTTTGTCTCATCAGCAGATAAATGACTGCAGGAACAGCAAGTGTGAGTAATAACATGATATATTGTTTCGCGGATGCCTTTCTGAAAAAATAAACACTCAATGGTATTGCAGCCAACATAGTTAAAGAACTTTCTTTTGAAAACATGGCAATTAGAAAAAAAAGAAAAACTGCTCCCAAATGCAGTGCTTTTTTAGTATCAATATATTTTAGAGTAAAAAGAAGTGAAAGTAAAATAAATAGCAATGCCATTATGTCATCTCGACCTTTAATGTTGGCAATTACTTCTGTATGAATTGGATGAGCAGCATATAGTAAGGTGATTATGAGTGGCAACCATCGGTGGTACTGATTAAAAAGCTTTCTTAACAAAGCAAAAAGCAATATACAACACAGGGAATAGAAAATAGCATTTATAATATGAGACAAACCTGGGTTATCTGGGGAAAGTTGCCATTCAGTGGCAAACATAAGTTGTGAAAACGGGCGATAGAGGTTGTCTGTATAAAAACCGGATCCATGTCTATAGGTTTTTGTCATAATGTCGCTAAAACCATCAATACCTTGGGTAACATATAAATTAAGCTTATAAGCTCCAAAATCATCCAAAACCCAATTGTGTTGATATGTATTAATATAAAGAATAAAAGAAAAGATAAAGATGGCAATAAATAACCATGAATCAGGAATAATAATACTCTTTTTATTTTTCATAATAATATGTATTAATTACGCAAAAATAGAATTTTTAAATAGATAAATGATTACAATCGTTATATTTTTTATTTTTGCATCAAAGCATTCTCATCATTCAATTTATGTCATTAGTACCTAATTCAAAGATAGCCCTAATTTTAAGATCATTACCGTCAAAACCGGGAGTTTATCGTTTTTTGGATGAAAATAATAAAATTATTTATATTGGGAAGGCCAAAAAATTGAAAAATAGGGTTTCTTCCTATTTTAACAAGACCCATGAAGTGGGGAAATTGCGTATAATGGTGCCGAAAATAAGAGATATTCAAACTACTGTTGTTGATACTGAATGGGAAGCGCTGTTGCTTGAAAATAGTATGATTAAGCAGTATAGGCCTCGTTACAATGTTATGCTAAAAGATGATAAGACATATCCCTGGATTGCAGTTACTAAAGAAATTTTTCCAAGGATTTTTCCAACTCGACGTCCTGACTCGAAGAAACAGGAGTTGTTTGGCCCTTTTGCATCAGTCTATTCTATGAATATAATGCTGGAGACTATTTTTGAAGTTTTTCCGATTCGTAATTGTACGCATTTTGCTAAAAACGGACGCCCCTGCTTACAATATCAGATAAAAAAATGTGCAGCTCCGTGCGCAGGACTTATTTCTCAAGAAGAGTATCAAAATAATATTAAGCGTATTATTTCTATTATTAAGGGTGATAGTAGGTGGGTTATAAAGCAGTTGAAGGAAGAGATGATGGAATTTGCTGAAAAGTTAGAATTTGAAAAAGCTCAGTTAATAAAAGAAAAATTGCTGATTCTTGAAAAATTTCATAGTAAATCTGTTGTTGTTAATCCCAATATTACCAAAATAGATGTTTTTTCCATTGAAGAAGATGAAGATTCTGCCTATATTAATTTTCTTCGTGTTGTTGAAGGGGCTATTATTCAGGTTTATACTTTGGAAATGAATAACAAGTTGGATAAATCAGTTGAAGAATTACTGCTTTTGGGTATTTTAGAAATACAAGAAAGATTTGGTCCTTTGTTTCCTGAAATAGTGCTTCCTTTTTATCCTGATATTATTCCTGAAGGTTTTACTTTTCAAATACCTTTGCGTGGAG
>JAEWNB010000146.1 GCA_023392945.1 Bacteroidota bacterium | reverse complement strand
ACCGGAGCAATGTTTTATAAATTATCTCACCTCAATCTTGTGTTGGCATCTATCGTTATTTGGTTGCTCTATGTTCTACTTGAATGTTTTGTCATTTTCAAATTCAATATACTGAATAAACAGTTATTTGATAATCAAGATAAATTATAGATTCTATCTTAAAAAAAAGGCTCATATTAATGAGCCTTTTTTTTTGCCTATAAGAAAATTTTTAATTTAATTTCTTTCTTTCAGGGAAGTTGTCTGTCTGGAAAGTTTTGATTTCTCCCTTTTCATCATAGATGAAAAATGCTGCTAAAGAGGGTTGATTTGCTAATACTGTCTTCGATTTTTCAAGTCCTAAAACCATAAATGCCGTAGCATATCCATCGGCTGTCATTGAGTTGTCAGCAATCACTGTAACACTTAATAAGTTAGTTCTTTCAGGTCTTCCAGTTTGGGGATCAATAATGTGAGTGTATCTGATTCCGTTTTCTTCAAAATAGTTTCTGTAATTTCCACTCGTGGCAACTGCCTTATTTTTAACCTCAAAATAGTACTGTGCATTAATAGATTCATCCTTTTCTTTCGTAGGAAATTGGATCCCGATTCTCCATGGTTTCCCGTTTTTGGTCCCATTAGACATTATCTCTCCGCCAATTTCTACTAAACAATCAGAATATCCTTTCTTAAGCATATATTCTGAAACCCTGTCTGCTGCATATCCATCAGCTATGGCATTAAAATTAAGTTGAATACGATTGTCGGATTTGATTAGTCTGTTATTAGCTATCGAAATTTTTTCGTACCCGATAAACAACTTGAAGCTGTCAATTTTGTTTTGTGAAACATCGCCTACTTTCTCTGTTCCAAATCCCCATAGATTAACTAATGGTCCGATAGTGATATCAAAAGCCCCATTGGTTTTCTTACTGATTTCAAGTGATTGATTAATTATGGATACAAGTTCATCACTTAACACTATATCTTCACCCTTATTAATTTGAGATACGATGGAAGTTGAATCAAAAATTGAAAAAAGATGAGATATTTCTTTTAGGAGTGAATCAACCCCTTTTTTCAAGGAGGGATCTTCATTTCCGAGGTAGCTAATAGTATATGAACTGCCTAAAGCAGGTCCTTCAAAATGATTAAGCTCTTTTTGTTTACATCCGGTTAATAGTAATAAGGAAAGCAATAGGACGATGGCTTTTCTTTTGTTTTTCTTTAAATTATTCATCTTTTTTTATAATAAATACCTCTTTTTAGAGCCGATTATTAAAATCGCCAAAAGTAAGTTTTTTTTTATAAATATGAAGGCACAATGGTTATTATTAGTGAAATAATAGATTTTTTTCTATTTGTTTTTTTGTATTTTTGCAACGCAAAAAATAAAACTCAATAGAATGAAAAAAATATTAGTCATTGGTGCCAGTGGTCAGATTGGATCGGAATTAACTCCATATTTGCGAAATATTTACGGAATAGATAATGTTGTGGCGGTTGATTGTGTTTTCCCATTAAAAGGAGCACTTGCTGAAGAAGGTCCATCTTGTAAAATAGATGCTACTGATTCTCACGATATTGCTGAAGCTGTCAAAAAATATAAAATTGATACCATTTTCAATCTTGCTGCAATTCTCTCTGCTAAAGCTGAAGCAAATCCTTTATTAGGCTGGAATGTGGGAGTGGGCGCATTGATTAACTGCCTTGAAGTTTCCCGTGAGTTTAATACCGCTTTGTTTACTCCAAGTTCAATCGGGGCTTTTGGTCCTGAAACACCTAAGAATGGAACTCCGCAAGATACTATTCAACGCCCCAAAACTATTTATGGCGTTACTAAAGTTACCGGAGAATTATTGAGTGATTATTACTTTAAACGCTTTGGGGTTGATACCCGCTCGGTTCGCTTTCCGGGTATTATTTCTAATGTTACACTTCCCGGTGGCGGTACCACAGATTATGCTGTTGAAATCTATTATGCTGCTGTTAAAGGTGAATTTTTCACATGTCCACTCAAAGCCGGTACTTTTATGGATATGATGTATATGCCCGATGCGCTTAAGTCGATCGTTGACCTGATGGAAGCTGATCCCTCTAAATTAATTCACCGAAACTCTTTTAATATTGCTTCAATGAGTTTTGACCCTGAAATGATTTATGCTGAAATTAAAAAAGTAATTCCCGATTTTAGAATGGAATATAAGATAGATTCATTGCGTCAAAATATTGCAGATTCATGGCCAAACTCTATGGATGATAGTTGTGCCCGCAATGAATGGGGCTGGAATCCCTCTTTTAATCTAACCTCAATGACAGAAGATATGATTAGAGTATTGAAACAAAAACTTCTCTAAAGGGAAGATCTTTAAGCTATAGGAAATCTTTATTAATAAAATTAAACTATATATATTATGTATCAAAAATTTCAGGCTTATTTAAAAAATGAATTGACAGAGATTGAAAATGCCGGTTTATACAAAAATGAAAGAATTATTGTTTCCCCTCAAGGAGGAGAAATTACCTTAGCTAATGGAAAAAAAGTATTGAATTTCTGTGCTAATAATTATCTCGGATTGGCAAATAATCCTCAGTTGATTGCTGCTGCTAAGGAGGCGTTGGAAACTCATGGCTATGGCATGGCTTCAGTACGCTTTATATGTGGTTGCTCAGACTTGCATAAAGAATTGGAAAAAAAGATTGCCGAATTTTTTGGAACCGAAGATACCATTTTATATGCTGCTTGCTTTGATGCTAATGGCGGAGTTTTTGAACCTCTGCTTAATGAAAATGATGCTATTATTTCTGATGCATTAAACCACGCTTCAATTATTGACGGAGTTCGCCTTTGTAAAGCTGTTCGCTATCGCTATGCAAATGCTGATATGGCTGACCTTGAAATCCAATTGAAAGCTGCTCAGGCACAACGTTTTCGTTTGATAGTTACCGATGGCGTTTTTTCAATGGATGGAAATGTGGCTCCTTTGGATAAAATTTTAGAGTTGGCTAATAGATACGATGCAATGGTGATGGTTGATGAATCTCATTCTGCCGGAGTGGTGGGCAAAACCGGCCGCGGTGTTACCGAAAAATTTAATGTGAAAGGTAAAGTTGAAATTATCACCGGAACACTTGGGAAAGCTTTCGGAGGTGCAATCGGTGGCTTTACAACCGGAAAAAAGGAAATTATTGATATGCTTCGCCAACGCTCCCGCCCTTATTTGTTCTCTAATTCTATTCCTCCAATGGTTGCCGCTGCCGGTATTAAAATGGTGGAACTGATGTCGAAAACTAATGAATTACAGGATAAACTCCATGCAAATATTGATTATTTTGTGGATAAAATGAAAAAAGTCGGCTTTGATATTAAACCTACTCAATCGGCTATCTGCGCTGTGATGTTATATGATGCTAAACTGTCTCAAGTGATGGCTGCAAAATTGCAGGACGAGGGAATCTTTGTCACCGGTTTCTATTATCCCGTAGTTCCTAAAGATTTGGCCCGTATCCGTGTGCAAATTTCTGCTGCCCACGATACTAAACAACTGGATCTTTGTATTGATGCTTTTACTAAAGTTGGAAAAGAATTGGGCGTGATTAAATAGGGCTCTTCTCTTAATTAACTTCAAATATTTCCCTGATTTTTATCTATCAGGGAATTTTTTTTATTTTCTCTTTTGCAAACCTTTTGTTTAAATAAATTATTTTTATTACTCGTTGATCAATATAAATTTTATACATTTGCAAAACTAATATTGAGAAATACAAATGCTATAAATCGTTATAAACCAGCGATATGATTTTTTGCAACTTTTACAATTTGATGAGTTAATCCGAAATTTTTTTATTTTATTATTATTACTATAAATTAAATTATGGCAACAAAAAAACAAATCTTAGAAAGAGAGAGTGTAGTGGTTAAGTTCGCAGGTGATTCCGGAGACGGAATGCAGCTTTCCGGCACATTATTTTCTGATGCTGCAGCTCTCGCAGGTAATGATATTGCGACATTTCCTGACTACCCTGCAGAAATTCGTGCTCCTCACAACACGGTAGCCGGTGTCTCCGGTTATCAGGTTCATATCGGCAAAGAAACTCGTATAATCGGTGACAAGTGCGATGTGTTAGTAGTAATGAATCCCGCCGCCCTTAAAGCAAATTTGAAATGGGTGAAAATTGGTGGAATGATTATTACCGACGTTGATACTTTTGACGAAGGAGGCCTCTCTAAAGCCGGTTATACTTCTAATCCTTTGGAAGACGGTTCTTTGAGCTCATATTCAGTAATTAGCCCTAATATTACTACTATGGCTAAAGAAACTGCAATGTCTCTCGGCCTTGACCCAAAAAGCGCTGCCAGAACAAAAAATATGTTCTGCCTTGGAATGGTTTATTATATTTTTAATTTCGATCTTACAACTCCTTTTAAATTAATTGATAAGAGATTTCCTAAAAAAACTGAGATTGCTGACGTGAATAAGAAAATTTTGGAAAAAGGGTATAACTTTGCCGATACTTTGGAAGTCGTTGAATCCACTTATCAAATTTCTACTATTGAATTGCCGAAAGGGAAATATAGAAATATTACAGGTAATCTGGCAACGGCATGGGGCTTGTTAGCAGCTTCAGAGCGTTCCGGAAGAAAACTCTTTCTGGGTTCTTATCCTATTACGCCGGCTACTGATATTTTGATGGAGTTAGCAAAACATAAGTCATTAGAAGCTAAGGTGTTTCAGGCTGAAGATGAAATTGCAGGTATTTGTTCTTCTATTGGAGCCTCTTTTGCAGGAGCGTTGGCCTGTACTTCTACTTCAGGCCCCGGTCTTTCACTGAAAGCTGAAGCTCTCGGATTGGCAGTGATGACGGAATTGCCATTAGTTGTTATTGATGTACAACGTGGCGGCCCATCTACAGGTCTTCCAACAAAATCAGAACAATCAGACCTTAATATTGCGCTCTTCGGACGAAATGGGGAAGCCCCTTGTATCGTGATTGCCGCTGCTTCTCCCGGAGATTGTTTCTATCAGGCCTATAATGCAGCTAAATTGTCTTTGGAAAATATGACCCCTTGTATCCTTTTGACTGATGGCTATATCGGGCAGGGGAGTGAACTATTCCGCATTCCTAAGGTGGCAGATCTTCCTCCTATTAACCCTCCAATTGCAGAGCCTAATGACCCTGACTATAAACCTTATCGCAGAGACCCCGAGACATTGGTTCGTCAATGGGCTATTCCGGGAACCGAAGGATTAAGACACAGAATTGGCGGACTCGAAAAATCCGATATTTTTGGAAATGTATCTACCGAACCGCTTAATCATGAAAAAATGGTGGATTATAGAAATGAAAAAGTGCAAAGATTGGCCTCAAGACTTCCGAAACAAGAAGTGTTTGGAGAAGAAAAAGGTGAATTATTGGTTGTGAGCTGGGGCGGTACTAAAGGACAGGTGCAAACTGCTGTTAAAGAAATTAGAGCTTCCGGAAAAAAAGTCAGTCATGCCCATTTTTCCAATATCATGCCTCTTCCAATCAATACTGATGCAGTATTAGGTAATTTTAAAAAAATCTTAGTTTGTGAATTGAATTCAGGTCAGTTTGCTAATTATCTGCGGATGACTCATCCTCAATTTCAATATTTACAGTATAATAAAGTTCAGGGACTTCCTTTTACTGTAGAAGAATTAGTTAATGTAATTAATAATAATTTATAATAAGGAGAAAGAAATCATGATTGAAAGAACAACAGAAAATCTGACAAAAGAAGATTTCGCGAGTGACCAAATGGTTAAGTGGTGCCCCGGTTGTGGCGACCATGCAATCCTAGCTGCTATTGAGAATGTGTTTCCTCAAATTAAATATAAAAAAGAGAAATTTTGTGTGGTTTCCGGTATCGGATGCTCCTCACGTTTCCCTTATTATATGAATACATACGGTATTCATGGTATTCACGGAAGAGCAAATGCTATTGCCACCGGTGTGAGATTGTTTAACCGCTCTTTGAGTGTTTGGGTGGCTACCGGTGACGGGGATTCCCTTGCCATTGGAGGAAATCATTTTATTCATATTATCCGTCGAAATCTTGACGTTAATATTATGCTTTTTAATAATGAAATTTACGGATTGACAAAAGGTCAATATTCTCCTACCTCCCCAATGGGAAAGGTTACTAAATCTTCTCCTCAGGGTACGATTGAACATCCTTTTACAGTGGGAGAACTGGTGCTGGGTGCTCAGGGAACTTTCTTTGCCCGTGTTATTGACTCAAATCCTAAATTTATTAGTGAAGTGATGCTCGAAGCTGCCAGACACGATGGAACTTCTGTGGTAGAAATGCTTCAAAATTGCGTTATCTTTAACGATGGAGCTCATAAATATGTTACTGATAAAGAATTTAGAGAGGATCGACAATTAGTCCTTAGACAAGGTGAACCCATGATTTTTGGTAAAAATAGAGATAAAGGAATTAAATTGGGCCAACAAGGACTGGAAGTGGTTACTATCGGTGAAAATGGAATTACTGAAAAAGATATTCTTGTTCACGATATGACACGTAAAGATCCGGGGATTCACTTGATGCTTGCTAAAATGAAACAACCCGACTTCCCTATAGCTGTTGGTGTTATTCGTTCTGCTGAGGCTTCAACTTATGACCAGTTGATGGAAAACCAAATTGTGGATGCTAAGGCTACTTCTAAAATTCAATGTGTAGATGATCTGCTTAATAGTGGAGACACCTGGGATGTATAATATTGAGTTTGTATAAAAAAAAGGAGGGAGTTTTTCATTTTGAAAAACTCCCTTTTGCATTAATAAGTTATCTTTGCATGGTTATTAAAATTTAATATGTATGCTACTTAATATTTTCATCGGGATTATGGGAATCCTTATCGGCTTTTTTGTTGGCTATTCCATTATTCGTTCAAAATGGCTGAAAGCTGAAATCCGTCTTGAAGAACAACAAAAGCATTTTGAAATGCTTAAAGTGGAATTGGAAAAGCAGTTTGACCAAAGAACACAATTGATGAAAGAAGAATTTCAGACTTTGTCAACAGAAATTCTGGAAAGAAAAAGCGGCAATCTGCAAAGTGCAAATAAAGAACAGCTTGACAATATCTTGAATCCCCTGAAAGAAAAAATTGTAAATTTTGAGAAATCATTACAGGATAATAGAATGGAAGATGCCAAGTATAAAGCTTCATTTGAAAAGGTGATTGAGGAGATGATGAAGCAAACTCAGGCATTGGGAAAAGATGCCAATAACCTTGCCCGAGCTCTTAAAGGAGATAATAAAATGCAAGGGGATTGGGGAGAAATGGTTTTGGATGAACTGCTTAGAGAATCTGGCCTTCAGGAAGGAATTCATTATGAAGTGCAAAGCAGTATAACGGATGAAGATGGCAGAACAATCAGGAATGAGGATAATAAAATGATGCGTCCCGATGTGGTAGTTCACTATCCCGATGGAAAAGATGTAATTGTGGATAGCAAAGTGAGCTTGGTTGCTTACATAGATTATGTGAATGCTGAATCTGATGCTCAGCGGCAGGATGCTTTGCAGCGCCACTTGAAAAGTGTAAAGAGTCATGTTGATGAACTTGCATCCAAAAATTATGCAGCTTATCTGAAAAAACAAAGTCGTGAAGCCGTGGATTTTGTGGTGATGTTTATTCCCAATGAATCTCCCCACCAGCTGGCCCTTATTCAAGATCCCAAATTGTTTCGTTATGCCAAGGATAAGAAAGTCCTTATTGTGAGTCCGGTGAATCTGATGGCACTATTGCAGGTTATCCATATAGGATGGACCCGTGCAGATCAGGAAAAAAACCAACTGCTGATTCTGGAAATGGCCGGTCAACTCTTGGAACGCCTTTATACTTTTTACGAGCAGTTTGACGAGGTTGGAAAAGAACTTGAAGATGCAGTCAAATCTTATAATAATTCAGTTTTAAAGCTAAAAGACGGGTCGCAAAGTATAGTTAAAAAAGCTGAACAACTGAAATTACTCGGGGTTAAAATGAAGAAAGATAAGAATCTTCCTAAAAGATTTCAACTTGAGGAGTGATGATAGGAGGGGGCAAATTCTCTATTTTTTCAAAACAAAGCATTCGGAATTTTCTTTTCAGATGTTGAAAGGGATTTTGAATAACAACGGGAAAACAGAGAGAAATAAGAAAAGAGTTACTTTATTTCAGTACAGTGAAATCAATAGCTTCTTTCATAGAATCAAAATAGTGAAAATTCATACCTTCAATGAAATTTTCCTTTATATCATTGATATCTTTTTTATTTTCAAGTGATAAAACAATGTCAAAAATGCCGGCACGTTTTGCAGCAAGAATTTTCTCTTTAATTCCACCAACCGGTAGCAGTTTTCCTCGCAAAGTAATTTCTCCCGTCATGGCAATCTTTGCTCTTATTTTCCTTTGAGTAAAGGAAGAAATAATAGAGGTCAGAATGGTGATTCCGGCAGAAGGTCCGTCTTTAGGTGTTGCTCCTTCGGGCACATGAACGTGAATTTTTTTCTCTTCAAACAGGTCAGGAGAAAGGTTATAGTCTTCGCAGTGGGATTTTAAATATTCGTATGCAATAGTAGCCGATTCTTTCATTACATCGCCCAAATTGCCTGTCAGGGTCAGTCCACCTTTGCCTTTGCTGATAACAGATTCCACAAACAGAATTTCACCTCCTACGCGTGTCCAGGCAAGCCCTGTTGCTACACCCGGAACATTGTTATCCAGGGAGCGTTCCTTTTGGAAAATTGGGGCCCCAAAAATTTTGAGCAAATCTTCCGACTTGATTTTCTTCAGCATATCTCCATACTGGACATAATGGGCTACACGACTACGGATTATTTTGGCGATTGACTTTTCTAAGCTTCTTACGCCCGATTCTCTTGTGTAATCCAGAATAATGGTTTCAATATTTTTATCTGTGAAAAGGAGGTCATTCTTTTTTATTCCGTGATCTTTCAACTGTTTAGGGATCAGGTGTTTTTTAGCAATTTGGATTTTTTCTTCCAAAAGATATCCGGGAATATCAATAACTTCCATTCTGTCAAGCAGGGCAGGGTGGATAGAGCTGAGGTCATTGGCAGTGGCTATAAAAAGTACTTTTGAGAGGTCAAAAGTGGTTTCCAGATAGTTATCATAAAAAGTGCTATTTTGTTCCGGGTCAAGAACTTCGAGTAGGGCAGCAGAGGGGTCGCCCTGAATATTCATGCCAAGTACTTTATCAATTTCATCCAAGACAAAAACAGGATTTGAAAAGCCCACTTTTCTCATATTTTGGATAATACGTCCAGGCATAGCTCCGATATAAGTTTTGCGGTGTCCGCGAATTTCAGACTCATCCCGCAATCCACCCAAAGAAATTCTGACATATTTTCTACCTAAGGCTTCTGCAATAGAGCGTCCCAATGAGGTTTTTCCGACACCCGGAGGGCCTGCCAGACAAAGTATGGGCGATTTCATATCACCTTTCAATTTCAGGACGGCCAAATATTCAATAATTCTTTCTTTTACTTTTTCAAGTCCAAAATGGTCGGAATCAAGAACTTCCCGAGCCCTCACTAAGTCAAATTTATCATCGCTGAATTCATTCCAGGGCAAGTCAACAAGCAACTCCAGGTAATTGAGTTGCACCGAATAATCCGGTGACATTGGATTTGTCCTCAATAACTTTTGCAGCTCAAGATCAAAGAGTTTTTTAGTATCTTCATTCCACTTTTTCTTGGCAGCCTTGTTTTGCAGTTCATTTGCAGCTTTTTCAGCCGGAGAACCCCCAAGTTCTTGTTGGATGGTTTTTATCTGTTCATTCAAATAATATTCTCTTTGCTGTTTATCCATCTGCTGTTTTGACTTAAACTGAATTTGATTCTTCAGCTCCAGCATCTGTAAATCTTTGTTCAACAGTTTCAGAATTGTTTTGGCGCGCTCTTCTATATCTTTCATCTCTAAAATTGCCTGACGATCTTTAACGCTTGCGGAAAGATTTGATGAGATGAAATTAAGAAGGAAAATATGACTTTCAATATTTTTAAGAGCAAAAGAGGCATCATTCGGAATATTCGGAGAGAGCTTAATCATAGTGATTGCGGTGTCGCGAATCGTTCCAATGAGTGCTGAGAAATTTTTCTTATTGCTGATCTCTTTGGAGAACTCATTGGTTGAGTATTCATGAACCCGTGCTTTATAATAGGGTTCTGTCTGCACCAGCTCCTCTAATTCAAATCGCTTTACTCCTTGAACAATTATGGTAACGCTGCCATCCGGCATGGAGACAAATTTGAGTATTCTTGCCATTGTTCCCACAGGGAATATATCATTCAGCAATGGGTCTTCAATTTCATTGTCACGCTGGGTTACAACGCCAATCGGGTCATCACTTCGGGCATAATCTTGAGCCAATTTAATAGATTTATTCCTTCCGACCGTGATTGGAATTACCATTCCGGGAAAAAGGACAGTGTTGCGTAAGGGAAGTATCGGGATTATTTCAGGAACTTCTTCATTACGTAACATCTCCTCATCTTCAAGGGAAAACAGGGGAATAAAGTTACTTTCGTTATTAATAAATTCGTTGATCAATAATTTCTCCTTCATATTCTTTCAGGTATAGTTATACTTTTGTGTAATTTTACTAACACTTAAAGGAGAAAAGGGTTCAATGGGTAAACGATTTTTTACTAATCGTCTTACTTTTTATTTTTAAAAAGGTATTCCAGAATATCTTGCTCTGTTTTATCAAACTTTTTGTTTCTTCTTTGGAAAATGATTCCGGCAGTTTCAATTGCTTTATCGGGAAGATAGGTTGAATATCCTGAATGAATGCCTCCGTAAGAGAAAGAGGGGATATATTTTGCATGATAATCAATTCCGAAGAGATTGCAACAGGTTCCGACAACGGTTCCGCTATTGAACATGGTATTGATGCCGCACTTGGTATGGTCCCCCATGATGAGCCCGCAAAACTGAAGTCCTGTATCTTCAAAATTTTGTTTCTGATAATTCCATTGAGTAATATGACCATAATTATTTTTGAGATTCGATGTATTGGAGCCTGCGCCAATATTGCACCATTCTCCAATAACCGAATTTCCAAAATAGCCGTCATGAGCTTTATTTGAATAGCCGAATATTACCACATTTTGAATTTCTCCGGCAACTTTGCAGTATGGTCCGATGGTGGTTCCCTTGTAAATTTTGCTGCCCATTTTTACCAATGAGTGCTCACGGAGTGCAAAGGGTCCTCTAATCATACTCCCTTCCATAATCTCTGCATTTTTACCAATATAAATGGCTCCTTCTTTTGAATTTAATGTTACCCCTTCCAAAACAGCTCCCTCTTCAATAAAAATGTCATTTTTATCACCAAAGACAGTATTCGTAGAACTAATATGATGGCTTACACGTCCCTTTGTTACCATTTTGAAATCGTTCAAAATTTCTTGTTCATTTAGCATGAAAATGTCAGAAAGGCAATCAACGGAGCTGACCATGTCACTAAATTCAATTTTTTTGAATTTAAAAAAAGATAAGCCCTTTTCAAGATAATCAGTGGAGAATAAATTTTCCGGTTTGTTATGAATCAGATTTTTTAAATCAATATCATTTATTCTGAATGCAAGAATTCCCTTAGGTGAATATATAGATTCGCCAATATTTAATTGCAGGATTTTTTCTATTAATTGTTGATTAGGGATAATAGCACCATCAATCAGTATATTATCTTCAGAAATGATAAGGGGGAATTTCTTTTTCAGGTAGGATGCAGTCAGTGAAGAGCTTTTTTGCTGAAAAACCTTTTCCCATTTTTCTCTAATAGTCAAAATGCCTGTCACCACATCGGCAGTTGGTCGTGTAAAGGTTAGAGGCAATAAAGAATTTCGTCTGAAGCTGTCGTAAAGAATGATATTCATATTCGATGGTATAAAAAAAAACTGAGGCTCTTTTATTATAAAAGCCTCAGCAAATGTACAAAAAAATTAATATGATTAATTATTTTTATTTTCGTATAGCTTAGCATATTTATTGCGGAATTTATCCACACGTCCTGCTGTGTCAACCAATTTCATCTTACCGGTGAAAAATGGATGAGAGGTATTTGAAATTTCTAATTTAATGAGCGGATATTCTTTCCCGTCTTCCCAAACAATAGTATCTTTTGTTTTCACAGTTGACTTTGTGAGAAATGCATATTCGTTAGACATATCTTTAAAAACGACTGGTCTATACTCTTTTGGATGAATCTCTTTTTTCATTTCTTTGCTTTTTTATTTTCGGACTGCAAAAATAGTATTTTTTTATTATTCTGCAACCTCTTTGCTGATTTTTTTTAATAAATATTCTTTTCTAATTTTTTAGTTCAACACTTGCGAGTACACAATCTCCTAAAATGATAAGTTTTTTGCTTGTATCTGTGGATGCTTGTATAGTTCTTTTGTCGTTAAATCCCCCCATAACAGTATTTACTTCAACGGAAACAGTCCATTCGGCAGGAACGAATATGGTAATTCCTCCAAAAACGCAGTTTATTTCGAGAGTAGTTTCTCCTTCGGGTAGGTTTGTCTTTCTCAAATCGTATTTTAATTCTCCGAAAACGGCATTTAAAGTAGCCCCTTTAAATTCAGCTGCATGAACAACATGTTCATTACTTGCAAAGACACTGTTTATTTCAAAACCGATATTTCCGCGACGTCTTCTATATGAATTGCAGTGGTATGGCTTATTCTTATTATAACCGCAACAACCGTTTCTGAATCCAAACAACCCCTGAAGAAGGACCAGGATTCCTCCGAGAATAATTAATACCGGCCAAAATGTGTGCGTAAAATTTTCGGGATTTCCCGGGAAAACATACGGATATGATTCCATAAGCTTAGGAATGATAAAGAAAGCACCTATTATAAACATTGCCCCACCACCAAAAAAATTTCTTTTACAAATAAGAACAACCCCAATGAGCATTAGCAGCATTTGCCAAGAAAAGAAAATCCATTTTAGTTCAGGAGAAAAGCATCCGAAATTGAAACTTAGAAATAATATTCCGATTAGCAATAATATTATGCCTATAACAATCCCGTTGGAACGACCTGTTTTTTTATTTTGTTTTTCATTTTCCATATTGATATTTTTTAAAAACAGGAGCAAAGATACTATTTATTAATCAAAATCATTCAAATTGTGTTGAACTTTTTTAATGCGGTTTTTATCGAATTGGTGGTTCGTTCGTAAAGACGCAAAATCTTGCGTCTCTACAAAATATAAATTGATGGTTTGTTTCGCCTGCTGACGGGGTGGTCGAGTCAAATGGAAAATTTGTCGTTATTTTTCGGCAAGTTCGGAGAACATTGCCGATGAATTTCATCAAATCCTAATATCAGCAACACCTGCTCCGTCATCCGGCGACACTCAGGATGTGGCTAATTTATAAGCATTTCTGTCGCCGGCTGCCACCTCTTCCTCAGCGAGGACGAGGAATCTTCTCCGTTGGCAATGTTCTGCGAACTTGCCGGGATATAAAAACTCAAAACTAAAAACTCAAAACTAAAAACTCAAAACTCGCCTGCTGACGGGGTGGTCGTGAATTCGTTTATTCACAAATATAACGCTCCGCTGGAGCGTGGTATTTCGTTGTGAATTCATTGGCTACAAATTTAACACTCCTACGGAGCGGCGGGTATGATTGTTTTAAATTCGGATTGTCTCCTCCTAAAAGCTGTATTCCCTTCCGAGAATAATCTCCTTATGATTTCAACAACCACCCAATCCCGCTCGGTAGGAGCTTTATATTGTGATCCGGCGAATTTTAAACCACCCAATCCCGCCACAGAGTGGCGTTATATTTGTAGCTAACGAATTCCCGAGCCCAACCCCGCCGCTCCGTAAGAGTGTTATATTTGTGTCTCGTCCTAAAATAAGTTTACAGGTTAATAATTAAATCCTGACATTAATTTACAATTAAATTTTAATCCTAAAATTGATTTACAAAAGGAGGATTTTTGTTGTAATAAATTTTCCATTTTTTTTTGATTTCTGACGCCTGTTAACAGAACGATCTGAATGCGACCATCGTTATTGCAGCAAGAGAGCCGTTGTGGTCGTGAGACGTAAAGATTAGAATGTCAAACAGGTGCAAAGCGCAGAACCCTTGATCTTTGCAAGATGGGATTATCAGCTTATTCTTTTACATAAGAGATGTCGGCTAATCCTTTTTTGAATGAAACTCCCGGTGTAAAAATTACTTTGTGTGTGATGCTGTTTATGTTGAATGTTTCAGAAGTATAGGCTCCTTCACTTGAGAGGGCTAAATGCATGGTGCCAAATTCGCCGATCTGCACACTGAAACCATCTTTAAGCAATGCCGGCAATTCGTCCATAAAGTTGCAAATTACATTTTCAATATCGCCACGGGTGAGAGATGACCGTCCTGCAATTTTTTGTGCTATGGATTTAAGATCTTTTGTACCGACATTGACTGCGTTGGCATACAATTTAGGAGGTTCGCTTCTGTTGAGGGGATTTTCCCTTGCTACAAGTTTAATTTTCATTTTAATAAAATTTATAATCGTAAATTGACTTTTTCCGAAGATGTTAATTTATATAGAAATATTTTTTTGTTTGTTCATTTTCATTTTTTTCACTTTAAGAGATAAAATTGTTCTATAGAAGAAATATAATTATTCTATAGAAGAAATAAAATTATTCTATAGAAGAAATTCTACTGTATAAGTGAGTAAATTTATTTTCTCTCTTTTGAGTGTGTGTTTCATTGCAATACCGCTTTACATATTCAACAGTAAATTGTTGAACTTAATTTGAATAGACAAAAATAAACTTTTTATTTTATTTGGCTGCAGAACATTGCCTACGGAGAAGATTCCTCGTCCTCGTTGAGGAAGGGGTCGTCGTGTTGCGAACCGAAATTATTTGTAGATTTTTTCGTTTGTAGAGACGCAAAATCTTGCGTCTCTACATATTTCCGGCAAGTTCGGAGAACATTGCCGACGGGGAAGATTCCTCGTCCTCGTTGAGGAAGAGGTGGCAGACGGTGACAGAAATGCTTGTAAATTAGCCACATCCTGAGTGTCACCGGATGACGGGGTGGTTGTGAATTTGTTGGTTACCAATATAACGCTCCTACGGAGCGGGTGGGGTGGGTGGTCGGGAATTCCTTGGCTACAAATATAACGCTGCGCTGCAGCGGGCTCGGTTGGTTGTTGCAAATCATCGCAAGTTTATTCCCGGAAGGGAATACAGCTTGGTAGCATATTAATTGCGAACAAATCCTCGCATTCCGGAAGGAATGCGCCCATTGTCTTGAAAATCACCATGATTTTTATCCCCAAATGAAACAGATCCCAAAACATTTTTTACCTTTGCTGTCAGCTTTCTCTTTTTATAACTGTCCTAAAAAGGGGAAGCTGACACCATATAAATAAGAATAGATAAAAAAATGAATAAGTTTATATTTATTATCTGTATATCCTTTTGTTTTTCTTTTCTATCGAATAATAATCTTCAAGGACAAAATATAGAGTCATTTTTGCTTCCTGATTCAGTTACAGTCCCTTTATTAATAATGCAAGATAGTTCATTTGCCAACATGCTTGATTCTTTTCAGCAACAAGGACGTAAATGCTATTTCAGTCAAATTGGAATAAGTAATTATATTAGAGTGATTTTCCTTGATCAAGAAAATGCAGAAAAGAACTTACGAATGGGTTATCTTCAAATTGGGACTTTTTTTATGCAGAGATCTCTTGCGAAGATTGAAATTCGAGGAGTTTTATATTATAATAACGATTTAGTAGTTATTCGCATTAAAGATAATTGTAATTGGTGTGAGGAAAAATATAATCAAATATTCAGGAAAACAGACACGCTTTTGACTTTGAATTTTTTTACAATTGCTGAAGAACCACGATACATAAATTCTAATCACACTTTGTATACAAGACAGAATAGTCTTTATTTTGATTACATATATGTTTTTTATAAAGAAGAAAATGGAATATTTAAATTAATTGAAGAGGATAATTGTGATATTAACACGGATAAGCAGCAAACAAAAAAGACTGAATAATTTTTATACGTATGAAAAAGTTTCTTTTATCTATAGCGACCCGAAAAAATTGCGAGTAAAAGAATCGTAATTTTGCAGCGTATGAAAAAGAAAAGAATCACATCAAAAATCAAAACAGAAATCGTATTAAAAGTACTACGAGGAGAAGACATTGAAC
>JAEWNB010000089.1 GCA_023392945.1 Bacteroidota bacterium | reverse complement strand
TATTACGATTGGACAGGTGCCTGTTGGAGCTCCGTCACTACTGCTTACCGTCAGTCCCGGGTCGCCACAAGCATCACTGATGATTAAACCGGTTGCTCTTAAATAGACCAACGTATTGGTTGCCGCTGGTCTGTCTGATTGGGTGCATCCTTCTACCGCTATGGCTGTTAAGCTACCGCTGATGGTTGGTGGAGTATTGTCATCAAGGGTGATGGTTTGAGTTGCGGTGCTGTAGTTCAAGCACGCATCCGTTACCGTGTAGGTTCTGATTATGGTGATTGGGCAGGTGCCAGTTGGTGTTCCGTCACTATAAGTTACTGTCAGTCCTGCGTCACCACAAGCATCACTGATGGTTAAGCCGGCTGCTCTTAAATAGACCAAAGTATTGGTTGCCGCTGGTCTGTCTGAATGGGTGCATCCTTCTACCGCTATGGCTGTTAAGCTACCGCTGATGGTTGGTGGAGTATTGTCATCAAGGGTGATGGTTTGATTTGCGGTGCTGCTGTTATTGCATGCATCCGTTACCGTGTAGGTTCTCGTTACTACTATCGGACAAGTTCCTGTACTGCTTTCATCGTAGCTTACCGTCATGCTGGCATCTGGAGTACAAATGTCTGCTATTGTTAATCCCAGACTTTCAAGTCCTGATACTGTTGTCTGCGGAACTACCAGCGTTGTAGCCTGACCTGCACTGCAGCCTTCTACAGTTGAGGCTGTTATAGTGCCGCCGATGGTTGGAGAGGTGATGTCTCTTATGTTGATCGTATGGGGTACTGTGCTGCTGTTATTACAAGCATCCCTTACCGTATAAGTTCTCGTTACTACTATCGGACAGGTACCTGTAGAAGCATCGCTACTAATTACTGCTAGGTTGCCATCTGTCGTACAGGCATCACTGATATTTAAACCTAGTAGTTCTAAGGCGGCTACAGTCGATACCGCTGCCGGAGCAGCACTCGCACTACAACCTTCTACTGTCGTCGTGGCTATCGATCCCGTGATTACCGGGGAGGTATTGTCATCTACATTGATCGTCTGGGTTACTGTCGTGCTGTAATTGCTAGCATCCGTTACCGTATAAGTTCTCGTTACTACTCTCGGACAAGTTCCTATACTACTTTCCGTGTAGCTTACCGTCATGTCGGCATCTGAAGTACAGCTGTCACTTATTGTCAATCCCAGATCTTCAAGTCCTGCTACGGTTAACTGCGGGGCTACCAGAGATGTAGCCTGATTTGTATCGCAGCCTACTACCGTTGTGTCTGATAGGGATCCCGTTATTGTCGGGGGCAAATTGTCGACTATAAAATCAGTTTGGGTAGTATCAGATAATGCATTGGTATCAATTATTACAATTCTGCCGGTAGTAGCAGTTGGTGGCACTCTCGCTGTAATGACAGAATCGTTAATGCTTACAATATCAGCCGGTACTCCGTTAAATTTAACACTATCAATTCCTAAAAAATCACTTCCGTTTATGGTTATGGTATCATTTATACAAGATTTATTCGGAGTAAAATCAGTAATTGATTGACCGGAAGCTTTGTTTGTAAAGAAAATGGAAGAAAAAAGGAAAAGAAAAGAGAAGAAAAAGAGAAAAGAAAAGGGGTTAGTTTTGCTATTGGAGGAATGACCTCTCAAAAATAAAGAATTAATCGCACGAAAAAATTTAATTGCCTTTTTCATTCTCTTTTTTGTGTTCAAAATTCAAAATTTAGAAGAATTTGAACACTTTTTAATGGCATTTTTTCATGATTTTGGAAGAAAAATCGACATTTTCAAACATTTTATTTCAGATAGTTATTTTGTATTGCATAGCTGAGGAAATTGTATTAAAAATATATATTTATATATAATATTTTCTATGTCGTTGCAAACTAAACACATAGGAAACAATTGAATTAACAATGCCCGGTTATTATTTTTTTTTATTTTTTTTTCATAGAACTCCTTTTTTTTTACTCTTATTTAGCTTTAAAATTTATTTCTGCCTCGTAAAAGTAATACAAAAAACAAAAAAATACAATAACTTATATATAATATATTATATATTTTAATTTAAGTTGTGTCATTTTTTTACTTAAAAAAATAACAAACCGCATTGGCAATTGTAGCAGATAGTTAGCAGATTTTAAAAAAAGGGTTGATAAAAGCCACATTCATGATGAATAGATATCGCCACTCAAAAAATGCCAATTATTTTTTGATGTTGATAAAATGTTGATAACCGATTTTGTCCATTGAACAAAATGACACGCCGTCTGATAAAACTCGGACAAGATAATTAAGTAAAAATAATATTAATTACAAAATTTATTTTAACAATAAATTATTTAACGTGTAACAACTATGCCTGATAAATCTGCAATTTGCTGGCGGTGTTTTAGGACCAACACTAGCTTGGTTGTTATCTGTTGTTGGATATCTTCCGGGTGAGGATTTTTCAATTCTTTTTCAAGTAGTTGTTTGTGATTTTCCAAAAGTCGAAGTTTAAACATATTAATCGTATTTTCAACTTCATTATTCAATTTTTGAATGCTGTTATTAATAGTATTGGTTGCCGTTTCAAAACGTTTCTCCCAGTCAGGACTGTATATAGGATCAGCCTCTATGAGATAAGGAGTTACAAAATCACTGATTTCGCGATCCGGATTGAGCGTAAAAGCTTTCTTAATTTCATCCTGATCAGTAGCTTCAGAAGCTATAAGAGCATATTCTTCATATATTTTTTGAAACAGCGGAGATTTAAAACGGATTTCCTCTTTTTCAAACTCATTAAAAATATACTGATCTATCCTTATTTTTGTCAGAACAAGCTCTCCCTTTTCGTTTGCTTCTTCCATATAAATTTCAAAGATGCCGTGTTTTAAAATCAGCAAAATGATATTTTTTTCAATAAGATCCAAGGGGTTAGACCTCACAGGCTCAATTGGCTGAGGAATATGTAAAGAGGGCGGAGGTGTGGAAATGCCGCTATTTTGATTTCCTTTATTGATTTTTTTCCATACCGTTTTCCGCAACTGAGCATTCAGCATTTCTTCGCTCAACTGGAACATTTCAGCACACTCTTTTATATAAAAAGCACGCGCAATATTATCTTTTACATCCGCAATAGTATTGATAATATCAGTGACCATGGAAGCTCTTTTCATCGGGTCATTTCCGGCCTCTTTGGAAAGGACTTTCGCCTTAAACAAGAGAAAATCAGTGGCGTTTTTTTCAAAATAATCAAGCAATTCCGAATCACGTTTAACTCGCGAAAAGGAGTCCGGATCTTCCCCATCGGGCAATAAAATGATCTTCACATTCAGACCTGCTTCCAGCAACATATTAATACCCCGAAGAGAGGCCTTTACACCCGCCACATCTCCATCATAAACGACCGTAATATTTTGAGTCTGAGAAGACAAGAGCTTTATTTGTCCTTCAGTAAGAGCGGTTCCGGAAGAAGCTACCACATTTTCTATCCCGGCTTGAAAAAGAGAAATTACATCGGTATATCCTTCCACAAGATATACATTGTCCTTACTTCGGATGGCTTTTTTGGCAAAATAAAAACCATAAAGAAGGTCACTTTTGTGATAGACTTCACTCTCCGGAGAATTGAAATATTTGGCAACTTTATCTGCTTTTTTGAGTATCCGACCACCAAACCCGGCAGTTTTACCAATAGTATTATGAATCGGGAAAATCACCCTGCCATGATAGAAGTCAAAAAGCTTCTCACTCTCCGATTTTTTTGTTAATCCCGTCTTTAACAAAAAATCCGTTTTGTAACCATTTTTTAAAGCAAATTGAGTAAATGAATCCCAATTTTCAGGGCAATAACCTAGTCTGAATTTCTTGATGGTTGCTTCATTATATCCGCGCTCTTTAAAATAACTAAGACCTACTGCCCTACCCTCATCGGTATTAAAAAGCTGGTTGACAAAAAAATTCTCGGCAAATGCATTCAGGATGAATAAACTATCTCTTTCCGTTTCAACAGCAAGTTCTTCAGCGCTTTTTTCCTGTTCCTCTTCAATGGCAATATTATATTTTTTTGCAAGATAGCGCAATGCTTCGGGATAGGTTATTTTTTCATGTTCCATGAGAAAATGTACTGCCGGACCACCGGAATCACATACAAAGCATTTATAAATGCCAAGCCTTGGACTTACATACATGGAAGGATTTTTGTCATTGTGAAAAGGACATAAACCCACCCAGTTAATGCCTCTTTTCTTCAAGGAAACAAAGTCACCAACAACCTCTTCAATTTTAGTAACCAATAAAATTTCATCAATAGTTTGTTTGGAAATCATCAATGAGTTACTTTAAATTTTTTGAAAGTTTTATCATCCTGAATAAGTTGAATTGCTTGTAAAAAAGTATCATCGCTAAGTAAAAAAATCTGATACGCTTCTCCAAAGCTGAACATACTACGGGCAATTTCAAATTTCAGGTATTCCTTAATAAAAACAGGTGCCTTATCCAGGTTTCTGAGTTTCAGCGATTCGGAATATGAATCCTTCATATACTTAATCAACAGCTCATCAAATTCTTTACAGTTTTCCAAATCTTCTATATTTGAATATAAAGAGTCAAGTTTTTTCTTCTCATCTTTAATAAAATACCCGATTCGGGAAGTAAAATTAAATGGAACAGAATCATTAACACCTTCTTTCTTAGCATAATCCATCAATTGGCTATACATTTCATCGGAAATCTGGAAGTAATTTTTAAAATCACTGATAGTGGGGTATTTTGAAAGTAATTCTGTACGATGAGAGTCCATGTAATCAAGAGTAAAAGCACCGAAAACTCCTTTGCGGAAAAGTTCATTAAATAGGGATGAATATTTAGTGGTATCCATTGGAATAAAGATATCGGGCATTATGCCACCACCACCGTAAACCACTCTTTTATTAGGAGTATAATATTTCAGAGAATCAGGAAAAGAAATACTATCCGGAGTCAGATATTCACCATGTTTATACCGTTCTGTCAGTTCTCTCTGATAACTATCGATTCCATCATCATAGGGTTTTTGAATACATCTTCCCGTTGGGGTATAATAATGAGAGATGGTAAGACGAAGCTCTGACTTATCAGTCAGGATCAAGGGTTTTTGAACAAGTCCTTTTCCGAAAGTGCGTCTTCCCATTATGAGCCCTCTGTCCCAATCTTGTACAGCTCCGGAGACAATTTCACTTGCGGAAGCACTTCCTTCGTCAACAAGAATAATCAATTTTCCCTCTTCAAAATTTCCGAATTCGGTTGCCATGAAGTTTTCTCCGGTTTTTCTAAAATTGTCTGTATAAACAATCATCTGACCGTTTTTTATAAACTCATCAGCGATGGCGAAAGCAACATTCAGGTAACCTCCTCCGTTGCCGCGCAGATCAAAGATAAGATTTTTCATTCCGAGGGCCTTCAACTTGGTGACGGCCCTATCAAATTCTATCTGTGATGTTGCAGCAAAGCGTTCGAGTCTAATATATCCGGTCTTATCATCGGCCATAAAATAGACATTGATGCTGTTCATCGGAATTTTACCACGTGTAATGGTAAATTCGAGCGGTTCAGGATTACGTCCTCTTCTGACAAAAATTTTAACTTTTGTGCCCTTAACTCCGCGCAAATGACTCTGTACCCAAGCGTTATTAATGGTTTTCCCTGTTGCTAAAAGTGTGTCAACTTTGATGATTTTATCTCCGGGCATTAAACCTACTTTTTCGGAAGGGCCACCTATTAAAACTTCCATCACATTGATGGTATCCTTTATCAACTGAAAAGTAACCCCAATCCCATCGAAGGAGCCTTGCAAAGGTTCACTCGCCTGTTTGGACTCCTTTGCAGAAAGATAAGCAGAGTGAGGATCAAGCTCTTTTAACATTTCCACAATTGCATTCTCGGTAAGCTTGTTAAAATCAACTGTATCAACATATAAATCATTGATTGACCTCAACACATGATTCATCTTAGTTGCATTAAGCTGATAAGTAGAATTTTGTGCATGAGTAAAAGGGATTATGGAGCCGAAAAGCAGTAAGTAGAAAAGGATATATTTTTGTTTCATTTCAGATTAATTTTAGTTGGATAATGAACGCTAAAGAATTTTAATAAGTATAATAATGAATGCAAAAATACATTTTTTTGCTTAATAGTTTCTGTTATTATTAATTGAAACAGGGAAAAACCATTCGCTCTTTTTACCAAGTTTCTATTATATATAATATAGTATAAGCTATCTTCTTCAATAAGAAACATATCAAGCCATAACAAAAGAAAAGAGTAAATGCGAAAGTTGTATAATCAGTAAAAACCATTTTTGTAACATTGGTTACGGAAACTGCCCATGCTGTTTGACTACTTTTGTTCCATTAATATGAAAAAGTAAAAACCTAAATTAAAAAAATTATGAGCATGTTTTGTTTTCAATGTCAAGAAACCGCGATGGGCACAGGGTGCACTGTTCGCGGAGTATGCGGAAAAAGTCCTGATTTGGCGAATCTTCAGGATTTATTATTATTTGTTGTTCGAGGCATTTCTGTATGCAACGAAGAACTTCGAAAAGCAGGAAAACCATCTGAAGAGGCAGATAAATTTGTATTTGATGGTCTCTTTATGACCATTACCAATGCCAATTTCGACAAGTTGGCGATCATTGACAAAATCAAAATCGGATTAAAACTTAAAGAAAAATTATTTTCTCAAATATCATTACCAAATCCTCCCGATGAATGCACCTGGAACGGAGATGCTGACAGTTTTGAAGAAAAAGCCAAAAGTGTAGGAGTTTTGCGTACTCAAAATGAAGATATCCGTTCTCTGAAAGAGTTGGTTCATTATGGCTTAAAAGGAATGGCTGCATATGCGGAACATGCCTTTAACCTTGGAAAAAAAGATGACAAGATTTTTGCATTCATGCAACATGCTTTGGCACAGCTTACTCGCAATGATATCACTGCGGATGAACTGGTAGCATTGACTCTTGAAACCGGTAATAACGGAGTTGCCGTAATGGCTTTGCTGGACGAAGCTAACACTTCCAGATTTGGAAATCCGGAAATTACTGAAGTTAATCTCGGAGTAAGAAAAAATCCGGGAATTCTTATTAGCGGTCATGATTTGGTAGATTTAGAAGAACTGCTCATCCAAACAGAGGGCAAAGGCGTTGACGTATACACACATAGCGAAATGTTACCGGCACACTATTACCCTGCTCTCAAGAAATACAAACATTTAGTTGGCAACTACGGAAATGCATGGTGGAAACAAAAAGAAGAGTTTGAAACCTTCAATGGACCCATTCTTTTTACCACGAACTGTATTGTTCCTCCTATGCAAAATGCCGGTTACAAAGATAAAATCTATACCACGGGAGCTTCCGGTCTGGAAGGATCAATTCACATTCCCGAAAGAAAGAACGGACAACCAAAAGATTTTTCTGTCATTATTGAACATGCTCTCAGATGTCAACCCCCGATTGAGATTGAAAGTGGTAAGATTGTGGGCGGCTTTGCTCATGCACAAGTATTTGCTCTTGCAGACAAAGTGGTAGATGCAGTGAAAAGTGGTGCTATTCGCAGATTTGTTGTAATGAGCGGTTGTGACGGGAGAATGAAAAACAGAAATTACTATACCGAATTTGCAGAAAAATTACCAAAAGACACGGTTATTCTCACCTCGGGATGTGCTAAGTATAAATATAACAAACTGCAATTGGGAGATATTGGCGGCATTCCAAGAGTATTGGATGCAGGTCAATGTAATGATAGTTACTCCTGGGCAGTGGTAGCACTTAAATTAAAAGAAATTTTTGCAGTAAATGACATTAACGATCTTCCAATTGTTTTCAATATTGCTTGGTATGAACAGAAGGCTGTGATTGTATTGCTGGCATTATTGGCTCTTGGGGTTAAGAAAATTCATCTGGGTCCCACTCTTCCGGGCTTTTTATCACCCAATATTGCAAAAGTGCTGATTGAGAATTTCCAAATTGGCGGAATCTCGACTGCCGACGAAGATGTAGTTAAATTTTTAGCATAATAACTTCAAACTTTTTCTTGAATAAGTTGTTTATTTGTGATATATTTGCATGCAGAAATACAAACTAATAAAAAAATAAAAATGGAAAAAAGTATTAAAGGAACACAGACTGAAAAAAATCTGATGCAATCTTTTGCAGGAGAATCGCAAGCCAGAATGCGATACACCTACTTTGCAAGTCAGGCTAAAAAAGAGGGATTTGAGCAAATCTCTGCCATATTTACCGAAACAGCTGAACAAGAAAAAGAACATGCCAAAAGAATGTTTAAATATCTTGAAGGCGGAATGGTAGAAGTGCATGCTGCTTTCCCGGCAGGAGTAATCGGAAAAACGGTTGACAATCTTCAGGCTGCTGCAGCCGGTGAACATGAAGAATGGAGTGAACTTTATCCTCATTTTGCAGAAATTGCCAAACAAGAGGGATTTCCTGAAATTGCCGCCATGTACAAAAACATCAGCAATGCCGAAAAAGCTCACGAAGAGAGATACAATGCTTTTGTTGCCAATATTGAGGCTGCCAAAGTATTTGCCAAAGAGGGCGAAGTGGTTTGGCAATGTCGCAATTGCGGATATATTCACGTTGGAAAGGCTGCTCCGGCAAAATGCCCTGCATGCCTCCATGACCAGGCATATTTTGAATTGAAAAAAGAAAATTATTAAAATTCTTTTTTCGCTAAAGGCTGTCTGATGAAGACAGCCTTTTTTTTATAACTATTTGATTTTTAATAAAAAATTGTGCGGTCTATCAATGGCGAGTAACAAAATTGATTGGTTAGAATAGTTATTTGTTGTTTTTTCATTTTGCAAAAACACAAATTTTCTGAATATAATATTTCTATTTTATGAAATTCAAACCAATAGCCATTCTATTAATAATTAATCAATTTTAATTATCAATGAATTGTTTTTGAAATCCAATCTATTCAATTTTACTCCGGCCTTCTTTAAATTGTTGACAATGATAAAAAGACAAACAGCCGATCCGACACAACACAAACCACTAAAATAGAGAGGGGATTTACTCACAAAAGTAGTTGAATAAGACTTAATCCCAATAAAACACATAGCAGCACCGGTAGCTGCCAAAACTCCCCCTACTTGTGCTGCAACTAAGGATCTATTAATATAGCGTGAAGTTTCAGACATTGTATTTTTTAAATTGACAGTATCAGATTTTTGACAATAAGAAAATTGTATACAAATCAAAAAGGCAAACAATAATAGAATTGTTTTTTTCATAAAAAATTATTTTTAATTGACCTGCAAATATACAATTATTGTCAATAAAGTTATTTTTATTATTTTCTAATTCTCTTTGCAATTTTCTATAAATTCATCATCACCAGAAATAAATATTGTGGGTTCCATTTCAAATAACTCCATGAGCTTGCTTTTTTCCACCGGAGTTATTTGTCTTTCCATAATTTCGCACCTGATTATGATTTAAACATTTCGTTTCTTAATTTGTTGTTTTACTGTATATACAAATACAATTAAATGATTTTAAAAATATTATAAATGAAAAAATACATCATCATGTCAATCATCACTTTTTTATTCTCAGGAAATAGCAAAGGGCAAAAAGCCCCTGTTGCAAACAATTTTTATGAATTAAAAGCTACCTCTCTGCAAGGACGTGAAATCTCCATGAGTGACTACAAAGGAAAAGTGGTCCTCATTGTCAATACGGCCAGCAAATGCGGCTTCACTCCACAATATGAAGGATTGGAAGCCTTAAATCTTAAGTATAAAGATAAAGGATTGGTAATTTTGGGATTCCCCTGCAATCAGTTTTTAAAACAAGAGCCCGGCACATCCGAGGAAATTGAGCAGTTCTGTAAAATTAATTACGGGGTTTCTTTTCAGCTTTTCGAAAAGATTAATGTAAACGGTCCCAACACCCATCCTGTATATTTATTCCTAAAGAATGCCCTTCCGGGGAAAATCACCTGGAATTTTAACAAGTTTTTGTTGGATAGAAACGGTGTCCCAGTGAAAAGATATCCATCACAAACTACTCCTAAAGAGTTGGAAAAAGATATAGAGGAACTTCTTAAGTAGTTACCGTTGTTTATTTAACATTACTATTTTGAAACCAAGCCGGTAATTGTTATCGGCTTGGTTTTTTTTATAATTTTGTTGTCAATATTTATTGCGTTTTTTACGTTCCTATATTTAATCATTAAAAAAACCATGATGAAAAACAAATCCAGACTTCTTTTATTAATTTTAATGGCATTTTTGGGAATGGGTGCCATCGGTGGCGGCGGGGCTTTGATACTTGCTCCTGACGGAGAAAGGCTACAAATGCCTTTATCCCTGCTCGAAAATTCGCCATTCGATAATTTTTTGATTCCCGGTATCATCTTATTTACAGTATTGGGAATATTTCCATTTTTGCTGATTCTTTGCCTGATTAAAAAACCCGAATTCAAGATAGCAGAATTTCTAAATATCTATAAAGATATGCATTGGTCATGGACCTTTACTATATACCTCAGCTTTGCACTTATCATCTGGTTGCAGGTGGAAATGCTTATGCTCAAAGATGTTCATTGGCTTCATGCTTTCTATATGTTCTTTGCCGTTTTGCTTCTTTTAGTTTCTTTACTCCCTTCAATAAGAAACCAATATAAAATAAAGGATAAACAACACAACTAAATTTGCTTTAAGTAAGATATTCATTCTAAATCAGTCCATTATATTATGATCTCTGTTTGCATTCCGGCTTTTAACTTTAATATTACCTCCTTGGTAAACGAACTGACAAGACAAATAGAATTACTAAATCAGCCGTCAGAAATTGTCGTTATTGACGACTGCTCAAATGAAGAATATAAGAAAATTAACAGAGTTGTATGCCAAAAACATGTTTATGTTGAACTGGAAAAAAATATAGGTCGGGCAAGAATCAGAAATCTGTTTTTACAATTTGCCAAATACGATTACCTGCTTTTTCTCGATTGTGATACTTCCATTCAGACAACTGCATTTTTAGCAAATTATATTGAAAATATAGGTGAAAAACCGTCTGTTGTGTGCGGTGGAAGAATAAATGATAAAAGTAAACCTTCCCGTGATAAAAAATTAAGATGGAAATATTGCCTTAAAAGAGAAATTCGCTCGGTCGAGGTAAGAAATAAATTTCCCAACAACTCTTTTATGACCAGTAATTTTCTAATCAATAGAAAAATTTTAGAAGAGATAAAATTTGACGAACGTATTACCGGGTATGGTCATGAGGATACTCTTTTTGGTTATTCTTTGAAAAAAGATAATATTGTCATCCACCATATTGACAATCCTGTGGAAAATGGAGATCTTGATAATAATTGGGATTATTTAAAAAAAACAGAAGAAGGAATTAAAAATCTGATTAACATTTTGAATTTCCCTGAATATCAAGAGGATTTGCTGAATGACATAACCTTACTACGGTTTTACCAAAAAGTGAAAAAATTTGACGGAATCATACTCATTCTATACAAAATGCATAAACGTCCAATCAAATGGTTGCTTTCAAAAGGATTTGCCAATCTTAGACTTTTTGATTTTTACAAACTTGGATTTTTTATTGAGAACATAAAAAAACAGACGGATGAGGTACAATAGCATTACAAAAAATAATTATCCATTATAAATATTACCTACATGAAATGTGCATTATTACTCATTGATATTCAAAACGACTATTTTGAAAATGGGAAAATGACCCTTTCAGGAACAGCCGCAGCAAGTGAAAAGGCAAGAATGATTCTTGATGAATTCAGAAAAAATAATAATCCTGTCATCCACATCAGGCACATAGCAACGGCTCCCGGAGCCTCTTTCTTTTTGCCGGAAACAGCAGGATCAGAAATTCACAATAACGTGAAACCACTTGATAATGAAAGGATAATCATTAAACATTTCCCCAATAGTTTCCGCAATACAGAATTGCTTGATTGCTTACGAGCTCAAAATATCACTGATCTGGTAATTTGTGGAATGATGACCCACATGTGCGTTGATGCAACCGTCAGAGCAGCAAAAGATTTTGGCTTTACCTGTTGGGTTATCAGTGATGCCTGTGCGACAAAAGATTTGGTGATTAATGGAGAAACAGTTAAAGCACCGGAAGTGCAAAAAAGTTTTTTGGCAGCTTTAAATTATTTTTATTCAACCGTCATTCCGACAGAAAAATATTTGACCAATTCCTTTTCTAAATAAAGATTATTCTGATTTCTTCTTGCATTGAATCCCCAAGTAATGATTATTATACTGTGGATTCTATTGTTTGGAAAACTACTTTAATATTTCAGAAAATTTTGAATACCAGCTATTTAATAAGTTTTTTAGTGATACTTTGGTGATGGCTGTCCGTAATCTTTAAAAGATAGAAAGAGGACGGGAATCTGAAAGCATGTTCTACATGATTATTTCCTGCCGAAAGCATTTTTTGGAAGCTTTCCAGTAATTTTCCCTCTACGCTGTAAATTTCAAAAGTAAACATCTCATTTTGAATTAAATTCACATAAATGGACAAGTTGTTTTGAATAGGATTAACCACATTGAAACTATAATTACGGACATTATTTTCAATCCCCAGAGTGGCGTCAACACTCATATCCATCAATATCGGAAGGTGGTCGGATAAATTAAAAAGAGCATTGCTAATTTCAACAGGAATTGAATTGTTGGAAGGAGAAATAATAGTACCATTGAAACGGTTTCCATCTTGACCCAAAGCTTTATAAGAATTTGGAATAGCTTGCAAACCATAACTTCCGTAATATATATACGGAGAAACCAGAATGAAGTCAAAACGATCGTCCATTCCTCCGGAAGCAAAACATTCGCCTTCTTCCGAATAGGTATGAGTTGACTGGGTGTGGATATAGCGATAATTATAATTGTTATTCCAGGCTCCCTCCTGATCTATAGGATCATAAAATTGAAAAAGGCTGTTGGGGTAATGTATTAAATGTTGATACGATGCTTCGTCAGCCCCATAGAGATTGAAATCACCGGAGAGAATATAATTGTCTGCCCTACCTATTTGAGTCAGTTTACTCATAAGTTTATCAACTTGAGTATAACGGGCTGAAGCATCACTGCTTGAACTGCCGGCTTTTAAATGAGCGATGAGAAAAGTTACAAAAACAGTATCTCCCATTGCTAATTCCTCAGATTTATAGTACAATCTGTAAGCATTAATATCCCGATAAGATGTAGTAATATAGAAATAGCTGTCAAAAGCAAGTTTTCTGGAGTCGTAAAACAACATATTTGCAATGGAGCCTCCCGAAAAGTTGGTTAACGGACAATTTGCAAAATAGTTGATTCCATCGGTATTTAAGGCATTATTCAATATCCTGGCAACATAACTTGATTGGCTTCCGATCTCATTAACACACAATACATCCGGCTGCACATAGTGAAAGATGGCTTTTAAAGCAGAATCCTTATTATTCAGATAGTCACCGCTTGCATCGCAATCCGAAGGGACCGAAGTGGTATAATACATCAGATTGTACTGCATCATTCTTATTGTATCTGCTTTAATGACAGATATTTCAAATAATGAGGGCAGCATTATCAAAGTAGTGGTTAAAAGGAAAAGCTTTGATATTAAAGAGTTATTGAATTTCATTTTAAATAATTAAAAAGGGGAGCAAAGATAATGATTATCTGTTGATAAAAAATCAACAAGATCAATTTAGCTTACATTTTTCAGCCAATCTGAAATAATTTGAGGATTAATAATTTGAAATAATTGTAAAATCACCACAATAATCAAAACAATCATCACGTAGCGAATGATTGTCCCGCTATTTTTATATTTTATCGAAGAAGCAATCTGGGCTCCGACAATATTTCCTATTCCATGAATTAAACCATATTGCCAATTAACATTTCCCTGAAGTGCAAATATGACCAAAGAAACCGGGATATAAGAAAGAACTAAGAAATTTTTGATTGCATTGGCTTTTACCAATTCATTTCCGGTACCCAGAACAAGGCTTCCCAATATTAAATAACCGACTCCAACATGAATAAACCCTCCGTATATACCTATTATAAAGAAGAGTAGATAATGCCACCATTTCAGTGATTTATGTACTAAATTTGTTTTCTCTTTCAGCCATCGTTTGGGTTCAAAAATTAAGGTTATCCCAAATATTATAATGACAAAGCCAAAAAAGTAATTAAAGAAAACATTGGAAATTATATTTGCAAGAAAAGCACCTGCTATAGCCCCTATTGATATCGGGATAGCAAGCCTAAGGGCTTTATCCCAGTCAATCATTTTTTTTCTGGAGAAATTTGCAACAGCAGTAACATTTTGCAATAAAACTGCAATACGATTAGTGCCATTGGCAACCATGGGAGGTAATCCAAAAAACATGAATACAGAAAGTGAAATAATAGTACCCCCGCCCGCAAGAGTATTAATAAACCCGACAACCAGACCGGAACATATTAAAATGACTGCATGAATCCAAGTAAGATCCATCTTGATATTTTATTCTACAGGAGTCTGTTCTGAAAGAGGATTGGACATTTCAAAACCTTGCTCTTTTTGACTTTCAACCAATTGATGATCAATAAAGATACGTCCACATGCTTCACAAACAATAATTTTCTTGTGAAGGCGAATATCCAACTGTTTTTGCGGAGGAATCATGCTGAAACAACCTCCACAGGCATCTCTTTCAATTTGAACAATGGCAAGACCGTTACGGGCATTTTTTCTAATTCTTTCAAAAGCTGCCAGAAGACGATTTTCAACTTTAACTTTCAACAATTCAGCTTGTTCCAATAATTCAAGTTCTTCTTTTTCAGTATCCGTTATAATGGCTTCCAATTCATTTTTCTTGAGCTGTAAAACCTCCGAAATTTCATTCAGTTTGTTTTCAAATTCAACAATTTCATCTTTTTTAGAAATAATATCTGCCTGGAATTTAGATTTATGTTTTTCTGAAACTTTTATTTCAAGCTTTTGATATTCAATTTCTTTCTCCAGAGATTCATATTCTCTGTTGTTGCGAACGTTATTTTGTTGTTCTTCGTACCTTTTAATAAGAGTATTATACTCTTTAGTTTTAGTATCTTCTCCAACAACTTTAGCTTCCAGTTCGGCAATATCATCGTTGTATTTCTTAATACGCGTTTTCATCCCTTCAAATGCATCTTCCAAATCTCTAACCTCATTTGGAAGTTCTCCCCTTATGACACGGATTTTATCAATCTGAGAAAAAATTTGTTGCAAATTATAAAGTGAAAGCAGCTTTTGGGCTATTGTAGCTTCTTCGGCAGTTTCCTCTACTGAAGCATGTTCGTGATCGTGAGTAGTGTTGATTAATACAACTTTATCACTTGCTTCCGTTTCTTTAATTTCTTCGAGATGCAACTCTTCAGCTTTTTCTTTATTATTTTCATTTGAAACGACCTCTTCAACAACTTTTTTCTTTGCCATAATATTTATTTTAAATGCCTGATAAACAATTTTATATGTATTGAATTTTCAACTTTTCTATCTCAGAAAGAGAAGTTGCAAAAGTAATAAAATTTTCTTTTATCTCATTATATATTATCTCTTTAATAAAATGTTCCCCTTCAAAATGACCAATATCTGCAATAAGCATTTGATTATCAGGAACAAAAAAGTCGTGATATTTAAAATCACCACTTATATAAACATCTGCTCCGAAGGCCATTGCCTCGTGGATAAAAGAGGCTCCGCCTCCACCACAAAGGGCTACTTTTTCAATTTTTCTGTTTAGTTTTCCTGAAAATCGAATATGATCAATATTGAGCGCTTTTTTGAGATAATTAAAAAAATCACTTTCTTCCATCGGAGATGGCAATTTTCCCACTCTTCCCAGCCCGGAATCACGGCTTGGATTTTCAAGTCTAATGATATCAAAAGCCGGTTCTTCGTAAGGATGATACTTATATAGCGTATTAATTACGTTTCGTTGAATGGCCGCCGGGAAAATCATTTCAACCCGTTCTTCATTCACTTCTTCAATGTAATTAATGTCGCCTATGTGTGGTTTTGCACCTTTCAGAGGTTTAAAAGTTCCTTGTCCCAGCGTTGAATAAGAGCAATTCTCATATTTGCCGAGAACTCCGCAACCGATTTTGAATAGGGCATCTTTAACTTCCGAAGATTCATCTTCGGGAGCATAAAAGACAATTTTTTGATATTGGGAAAGCTTGGGTGATAGCACAGAAACATCCATCAACCCTAATTTTTGAGCAAAAAGATCATTCCCCCCGCCATTTGCATTGTCAATATTGGTATGCATAGAGTAAATGACCAAATGATTTTCAATTGCTTTAAAGATAATTTTACCAATTCGGTTAGTGGGTTCAATTCTTTTAAGTAACGTCCTGACAATCAGAGGGTGATGAGAAATTATTAAATTAGCTTTTTTTGAAATGGCCTCCTCAATGATTTCTTCAAAAAGATCAAAGCAAACCAAAACCCCTGTGACTTCTTGTTCTTTGTCGCCGCATTGGATTCCGCAATTATCAAAATCTTCCTGAAGTGAGAGGGGGAATTTTTTTTCCAAATGATTTATGACTTCTCTGATTTTCATAACGCTCTTTTAAAAAACATGTTCCAAAAGTACATTATTTTTTCAAATTGGGGCTTCTATAATTTTATTATTTTTGCGGAACTAAATTTACAAAAATGAAAATCGATATTTTATTGGGCTTACAATGGGGCGATGAAGGGAAAGGGAAAGTTGTGGATGTGCTGACTCCTCACTATGATGTAATTGCACGTTTTCAGGGAGGCTCAAATGCCGGACATTCTCTTGAGTTTAATGGAGTTAAACATGTTCTGCACCTTATCCCCTCAGGAATTTTTCATAAAGATAAAATAAATATTATCGGAAACGGAGTAGTAATTGATCCGTTGGGGTTTCAAAATGAAATTCAAAACCTCATCTCATTGGGACTTACCCCTACCGACAATCTTTTTATCTCCAGGAAAGCTCATTTAATTCTTCCAACCCATTTATTGTTAGATAAATTTTTGGAAGAGAAAAAAGGAAAGTTGAAAATCGGCTCTACTTTGAAAGGAATTGGACCTGCTTATACAGATAAATCCGGTCGCAACGGGCTGAGGGTCGGAGATCTTTCTTCTCCCGATTTCGATAAAAAATATGCTGATCTGATAGCCTCTCATAAAGAATTACTCTTAAAATATGGTTTTGACTTTAGTGATACTCTTCCGGAACTTGAAACGAACTGGCTTAATTCTTTAAACACTATTAAAAAATTTAAATTTATTGATAGTGAATATTTGATAAATGAATATTTGGATAATAAAAAGACTGTTCTGGCTGAGGGAGCTCAGGGGACACTCCTCGATGTTGATTTTGGAGCATATCCCTTTGTAACTTCTTCCAATACTATTGCTGCCGGTGCTTTTACAGGACTTGGAATTGCACCTGCTCGCGTAGGAAATGTTATCGGCATTGTGAAAGCCTATTGTACCCGTGTCGGAAGTGGCCCATTTCCAACTGAATTGTTTGATTCATTAGGAGAAAAATTACGTAAAAATGGATTCGAATTCGGTTCCACTACAGGTCGCCCTCGTCGATGCGGCTGGCTGGACCTTGTTGCTTTGAAATATGCCATTATGCTGAATGGCATCACTGAGATTGTTCTTACTAAAGCTGATGTTTTGTCAGATTTTGAATCTATTAATATCTGTACCGGCTATAAGATTGATGGCAAAATTGTTCAAAAAGTACCCTTTGACAATGAGGCGGTGATTGAACCTGTTTATGTTACCATGAAAGGATGGATGAAGGATATTTCCAAATTGAAATCTTATGATGAATTTCCCCCTGAATTAAAAAACTACCTAAAATTTATTGAAGAGGAAACCAAAGTAAAAATTTCAATTGTTTCCGTTGGCTCAGACAGATTGGCTACAATTCGAATATAGAATGAGATAAACATGAAGTTGAAATTTAAATTGATTGTTGGAATATTGATCGTTGCTTTCATCACATCTTCTTGTGCTCCTCAGATTTATGGACAACGAAAACATAGAAAGCAAAAGAATTGCGGCTGTGAATTGGTCAAACCGTTAAATAATATCGAAAATAGGGATGCCTGAATTTTTAAAAGAGGAATTTATTGCAAAAACAGGTAAATACTTTCCTCCTGAAACTATTGATTTTGTCTATTTTCAGTTTGAAACTCATCTTTTTAATTTCAGGATAACACGCCCCAGAGTTACTAAAAAAGGAGATTTCAGATATTCGTTGATTCGTAAAAATATCCCGTCAATTTCTATTAATAGTAATTTGTGCTCCTATGAGTTTTTTTTGGTTTTTTTACATGAATTAGCTCATTATAAGGTTTTTACAAAATTTGAAAATCAAGCAAAATCTCATGGAAAAGAGTGGAAAAATGAGTACAGAAAATTGCTTGAACTTGCTGTAAATAATATTAGTTTTCCATCTGCTATACATAATGCTTTTAGCAAACATCTCGGTAATATTAAAAGCTCCAGTGCGCTTGATCATGATTTGGAAACCGTTTTCGATTCTTATCGTATTACTGTTCCGGATATGGTCTTTGTTAAAAATCTCAATCCGGGAGATCGTTTTATCTGTAAAAATGAAGTTTTTGTCATGGATTCATTCGTTCGAACAAGAGCTCGCTGTACCATGATGAAATCAAAAAGAAAATACCTGATTTCCGGACTTATGAAAGTAAAATTGATTTCTGATAAAATTATATGATATGAAAAAATTGGGGTTGGTTTCATTGCTGTTGTTATTTATATTGTTGTCTTGCAGACAAGAATCAAAAGAGATTATTTTTAAAGGGATATTATCAAATAATATTGAAAAACAAATTTACCTTTATAAAGTAACTCCGGACGGAAACTTTCTTATTGATTCTTCAGAAATTAAAAATGGAAATTTTATTTTTGAAGTAAGTGGTTCCAATAAAGCCGAAAAAATGGCACTAAAAGAACCTGCCTTCTACAGATTGATGTTGAATCCTGATAATGCTTTTACAACCATAGCCCGAAGCGGTGAGAAAATTGAAATAAAAGCTGATGCCGACAATCTGGTAAAAACATATACTGTCACCGGCAGCAAAGATGCTGTTTTGTTATGGCAACTTGATCAACAACTCAAAAATTTTATTGATACCACCGACTTGTTATATTCCATTTATAATGCCAATATTGAGGATGATTCCGTAAGAATGCAAATCGAAAACGAGTACAATAAGCTGATTCTGAATCATTCAAATTATTTAAAAAAATTCATTGCTGATAATCCCTCCTCATTAGCAACACTGATTGCTTTTTACCAGATATATAATAAAAGAAAATTTTTGGACGAAACAGAAAACTTTGATTTATTAAAAAATATATATAATCAACTGCTCGTTTACTATCCTACTAATGAAAATGTAATTTTTCTTAAAAAAAGAATTGAACTTATTACATCCAAAATTAATGATGAAAACATTACAAAAAAATAAAATTTCTTTTGAAAATTTTCTATCTTTGTCAACTATAAATAATTGGAATATGAAGAATTTGTATTTTATCTTTATTTCTCTTTTCTTTTTTCAGAGTTGTGCCAAATTTGACCCTGTTGATTGTTCTTTGAACGTTGACTATAATCCTGATTCGGTATGGACTGAATGTCATGTTACTATTTTAGATGACGGAGGGTGTTCCTATTTCTCGGAACAAGGTTATTGTGTTAGTTTTTTTGGAGAGCCTTCAATAATTGATGAAAATTCAACCATTGAAGTGATTAATTCCGGTGGAAATGAAATCAATTATTCATGGAAAATGAAATTGACAGAAATTGATACAACATATTACATCAGGGCTTACGTGAAAACAAATGCAGGAACGGGATATAGCAACATTGTTTCAGTAAAAACCCCTTAATTTTCAATAAATAAATATTCAATTTAATTATATCTACTATTTCAATTTTATTATGAAAAACAGAATTCTTGTAATAAATCCGGGTTCAACCAGTACTAAAATCGCGGTGTTTGAAAATGAAGAACAAATCTATATTAAAAACATCAAACATTCTTCTGAAGAATTGGTTGGTTTTAAAAACGTTACCGACCAGTATGATTATAGAAAAAGTGTAATATTGGAAGAATTAAAAATGCAAAATATTGATTTAAATTCTTTGGCGATTATTATTGGGAGAGGTGGATTGATAAAACCTGTTAAATCCGGCGTTTATAAGGTAAATGAATTAATGAAAGAACATCTTAGAATGGGTTTTTCCGGTGAACATGCCTCCAATCTGGGAGGATTAATTGCTGATAGTATTTCTCAGGCATTGGGTCTTCCCTGTGCCTATATTGCTGATCCTGTTGTTGTGGATGAATTGCAGGATGTTGCCCGAATTACAGGTCATCCGTTATTTGAAAAAATTTCTATTTTCCATGCACTTAATCAAAAGGTAATAGCCAGAACTTATGCCAAGGAAATCAATAAAAAATACGAAGATTTAAACTTGATTGTTGTGCACATGGGCGGAGGAATTAGTGTTGGAGCTCATTGCAAAGGAATGGTCATTGATGTGAACCAGGCATTGGATGGCGATGGGCCATTTTCTCCTGAACGTTCAGGGACTCTTCCTATGAATCAGGTTATTAAAGCTTGTTTCAGCGGAAAATATTCCTTTGAAGATATGAGAAAAATGATAGTTGGAAAGGGAGGGTATGTAGCCTATTTCGGCAGTAACGATGCGTATGCGGTTGAAAAAGCAGCTATTGATGGAAATCCAAAGGCAGAACTGCTGGAAGAAGCCATGGCTTATCAGGTTTCTAAAGAAATTGGCGGAGCTGCTGTCGTTCTTAAAGGAAAAATTGATGCAATTCTGATAACAGGTGGAATAGCTTATGGAAAACCAATGATTGCCAGAATAAAAAAATATATTGATTGGATTGCTCCTGTTTTTGTATATCCGGGAGAAGATGAAATGAAGTCGTTGGCTATGAATGCATTATTGGTTATGAAAGGAGAGCTCGTTCCTGAAACCTATGTTTAATATTGATAAAAAATAAAATGAAAATTGCAATCTACAGCAGAAATCGCAATAACGATGACGTCTGTTTTATTCGTAATGTTATTGATTATCTTACAGTTAAAGGTAATGAGTTGTTGATTTCCGCTAATTTCAAAGATCATTTTGATAATATTCCCTTCTTTGCCACTTATCAGGATTTAAAAAATCAACCTCAACCCGATTTTCTTTTCTCTTTAGGTGGTGACGGGACTTTTTTAGATTGTGCCAATCTGGTGGGAGACCTTTCTATTCCAATTGTTGGAATTAATACCGGCCGTATAGGCTTTCTGACAGGTATCAATAAAAATGCTTTTGAACAATCATTCACGATGTTGGAAAACAAAGAGTATATTTTAGAAGAGAGAGCTTTGCTGCATTTGGAAAGTGATGACCATATCGAGCTTCTCTCTAAATATGCATTGAATGATATCACTCTACACTCTTCGGACCTCTCCTATGTCAACACAATCAAAGTTTGGATTAATGACGAATTTGTCAACACTTACTGGGCCGATGGACTAATCATAGCTACCCCGACAGGATCTACTGCCTATTCCCTAAGTTGCGGGGGGCCTATCATTATGCCAATGGTCAACGCCAATGTTATTATTCCCATTGCCTCCCATAGCTTGTCTGTCAGACCCATTATTGTTCCTGCTGACGATATTATCACGGTAACTTTTGAAAGTAGAAGCGAGAATTTTTCTCTTACATTGGATTCAATAAGAGCTATTGTAAAAAATCCCGTTCGCCTGACCATTTCTAAAGAGAAGTTTACTATTAAAACTGTGCGATTTCATTCTGCCGATTTTTTTAGTGTCATTAGGGAAAAACTTATGTGGGGTCTTGACAAGCGAAATATAACTGAAATTTGATTTATCCTATAATAATAAAGTATGAAAAAATTAGTTGGAGTCATCATGGGCTCAACCAGTGATTGGAAAATCATGCAAGAAGCATGTAATATTTTAGAAGAGTTTAACATCCCTTATGAAAAACTTGTAATTAGTGCTCACAGAACTCCCGATAAAGCTTTGGAATATGCTTCAACGGCAAGAGAAAGAGGCTTGAAAGTAATTATAGCAGGTGCCGGAGGTGCAGCACATCTTGCCGGTTTTACAGCTGCAAAAACCACTTTACCGGTGATTGGCGTTCCTATCAAATCTGCTCAACTTAACGGCCTGGATTCTTTGCTGTCAATTGTTCAAATGCCGGGAGGGATCCCGGTGGCAACTGTAGCCATTGATCAGGCTAAAAATGCTGCCTTGCTGGCAGTGGAAATTATGAGCATCTCGGATAATGAAATTGCAGAAAAACTGGAGAAGTACAGAATCGATATGCGTGATAAAGTCTTGAATAGTAAACTGGATTAGTTTTCCATTAAACCCAATACTTCTTCAATAATTTCACGATTATTCTGTAAATGAGGAACTTTATGCTGTCCTCCTAATTTGTTGTTTTTTTCGAGCCATTTTATAAATGTTCCCGGTTTTGCTACATGAATTTTAGGTTTTTTTAAGATTAAATCATTACTTCTCTTTGTCTCGTAGTCGGAATTTAATGATTTTAATGTTTCATCCAGAACTTCTCCAAAAAGATTAATGTCTGAAGGTGGAGTTGTAAATTCAATTACCCATTCATGACATGCTTTTGAATTGTCTTTTTCAAGAAAAATAGGAGCTGCAGTATAGCTGATATAACTGGCTCCTGTTTTTTGGCAAGCATTATTGATTGCTTTATCGGCATTGTCAACAATTACCTCTTCTCCAAATGCATTGATATAATGCGTTGTACGACCGGTTATTTTAAAACGGAAGGGATTGAGTGAGGTAAATTGAATTGTATCTCCGATAATATAACGCCATAATCCACCCAGAGTGGTAATGACCATTGCATAGTTCTGATTAATTTTCACATCTTCCAATGGTATGGCAGTTGCTCCTATAGATCCCACTTCATTCATCGGAATAAATTCATAAAAAACTCCATTATCAGTCAAAAGAAGCAATTCATCAGAATGAATCTGATCCTGCAACCCGAAAAAGCCTTCTGATGCATTATAAACATTCAAATATAAAAACTTATCATTCGGAATGATTTTTTTGTATTCTTCATAATAGGGAGCAAAAGATACTCCACCATGAAAAAATAATTCCAAATTGGGCCACACATCTAAAATGTTATCTTTATTTTGTAATCGCAACACTTCTTTTAACACCAACAACATCCAGGAAGGCACTCCCGATAAAGAAGTTATGTTTTCGTGTTGAGTACTTTCGGCAAGAAGCTGTAACTTTTTATCCCAATTGCTGTTCAGTAATATTTTTCTATTTGAGGCTCTTAAAAAATCCCCTACCAGTGGCATGTTGTCAAGTAATATGGCGGAAATGTCACCGCATTTAACTTTTACATTTTCCTGTTTCTCTTGAAACCCACCTCCCAATGTTATTCCTTTTCCGGAAAAAATATTGGTGTTTGGAACCATTTTTGTGTAAAAAGTCAGGGAATCTTGCGCAGAAATATAATTATTGAAAATCAGCGATTCATAACTGACAGGTATGTATTTGCTTTTGGAATCACTTGTCCCTGATGATTTTGCAACCCATTTAATTTTACTGTTCCATAAAATATTGTCCTCTCCTCTGATAATCCTTTCTATGTAAGGAAAGAGAGAATTGTAATCATATAACGGGATCCTTTCTGCAAATTGAGAATAACTCATGGTAGCCTCGACATGATGTTCTTTCCCAAAAAGTGTATTAGACCCTTTATTATTGATATAGGTGAGCCATTTTGCCTGATTTTTTAACGAGTGCCGGTAAAGATTGCTTACTCTATTATTTCTGTGAGAAAAATAGCCCCTAATGGCCATGTTTATTAGTTGCATAAAGTAGCAATTTTTTGTAATTTTGACGCAAAATTATAATAAAAATGATTTCATTCCCCAATTTTAAAATTAATATTGGACTTTTTATAACAAAAAAAAGAGATGATGGTTTTCATGACTTGGAAACTTTTTTTTATCCTGTTGATTGTCAAACTGATAAATTAGAAATTCTTAAAAATGACTCTTCGTTAAAACTAACCATTGTTAACGCCTCCTTTCTTAAAGATCCTGAAAGTAATTTATGTACAAAAGCTTATCGATTACTTGAAAAGGAGTATCATCTTCCCGGAATTGAAATTATTTTAACTAAAAATATTCCGATTGGGGCTGGTCTTGGAGGCGGCTCCGCTGATGCTGCATTTACCCTTAAAATGCTTAATGAATTGTTTGAGTTGAATATTCCCGTTGAAAAGCTCAAACAATATGCTTCAAAATTGGGTAGCGATGTGGCTTTTTTTATTGAGAATAAACCTGCTTATGCCTCCGGAAAAGGGGAAATACTAGAAACTATCCCGTTAGATTTGTCCGATAAAATTATCACGATTATAAAACCTCGCTTTTCTGTTTCAACAGCAGATGCCTATAAATGGGTAACACCTCAACCGGCCTCTTTTTCATTGAAGAATATTCTCTCAATCCCTGTTGGGGAATGGAAATATTATCTTAAAAATGATTTTGAGAAAAATTTGTTTGTTAAATATCCTCCCTTAGAGGAAATTAAAAATTCTCTCTACCATGCAGGAGCGCTCTATGCCTCCCTTTCGGGAAGCGGCTCCGCTTTATATGCCATTAGTGATTATCCACTGAAATTGAATATTAAGAATTGTATTGTTCTCTGACATTTACAGCTCTTATTTAGCTACATTTCCAAAAGTTTATCGGCTGTTTACTATTTTTCATTTTATGCAAAAGAAGTCTTAAAAAAGTTTAACAAAATAAGGATATTTCTTATTAATTAATATTACCTTTGCACTTCAATACCTTAACATTTTCCTCTATGAAACAGCACTATTGGAATGAATATCAGAAAGCAATCGCGGATGATCATTTTTTTTACGAGAGGAGTTGTATCAGACAAACATTCTTTCCGGGTTCTGAAACAGCCTTTTTAAGAATCATGCGCGAAGAATTGGGAAAAGATATTTACGACGAAGCCAACCAACATACTTGTACAGGAATAGGCTATCATACTGATATTGTTCCGCTCGAAACCACTTTGACTGTTGTAGCAAGACTCTTTTCACTAATGTCAGATGCCGGATATGAAAATTATGTTCCTTCTTGCGTTACTTCTTTTGGCATTTTTACTGAGATGATTGCATTGTGGAATCATAATCCGGAATTACTAAAAAAGACAAGAAAAATTCTTTTCGAAACCACCGGTAGAAAATTTGAAATCCCGTTGAATTTGGCTCACCCCTCCGATATAATTTATAAATTCAGAAATGAATTGAAAGAGAAAATGAAATTTAAACTGGTGAACCGCTTTACAGGAAAACCATTAAAGGTGGTGGAACATATAGGCTGCCATTATGCCAAAATATTTCCTGAAGCCGGTATCGGCAAAGCCGAATTTCCCCATGTTCTGGCCGGCATGATTGAATCGTGGGGCGGTGAAGTAGTTGACTATCCTGAAAGAAGACACTGTTGCGGCTTCGGGTTCAGACATTATATGCTCACTGAAAATCGCGGCTATTCTATTGCCAATTCAAAAAAGAAATTTGAATCAATGGAACCTTATGAACCCGACTTTATCGTTACTAACTGCCCCGGTTGCAATTTGTTTTTAGACAGATGGCAATATACTATCGCTGAAATGAATAATAAAACGTATGATAAAAACGGATACGGTATTCCTGTCCTCACTTATGAAGAAATGGCCGGAATGCTGCTAGGTTACGACCCTTGGCTGCTGGGAATGCAACTTCACCAAATTCAGGTGGAAAGATTGCTCGATAAAATCGGAATTCCTTATAATATCGACGAAAAATATAAGGGAATTTCCGGACAAGTGCTGCCCAGACCCGAAAATCCAATTAACTTGTTGGTTTAATTTTGTTTAGTAAGAAATTTTTTAATTGTTATTATCATGAAACAAATTGCCATTATAGGAGCCGGTGTTGCCGGAATTGAGGCTGCTTCCATAGTAAGTAAAAACAATTTTAAGGTACTCCTTTTTGAAAAAGAAAGTGATATTGCCGGTAATATAATGAATAAAGCCAGACTTTTTCCCGATTTTTCATTGGCAGTGGATCTGGTTAATAAAATGAGGGCTGAGATTAATCATCCTAATATTTCGTTACATCTGAATAGTGAAATAATAGATATTGTCAATCATAATAATGAATGGGAACTGACAGATAAGAAAGGAACTAAATATAAAGTCGACACCGTTTTGCTTGCTACCGGCTATACCCCTTTTGATGCTACCCTGAAAGAAGAGTTGGGGTACGGTATCTATAACGGGGTGATTACTTCTCTTGACCTGGAAAAAATGTTTCAGGAAAATCACATCCTCAATTCAATGGATGAACCTCCCGGAAAAATAGTTTTTTTGCAATGTGTTGGCTCAAGGGATGAAAAATCCGGTAATGATTATTGTTCTAAAATTTGTTGTGTCACTGCTGTTAAGCAAGCTATTGAAGCTGCTAAATTGTTGCCTGATGCAGAAATTTATATTTTTTATATGGATTTGCGTATGTGGGGGCAATCTTTTGAAGAACTCTACCGGGAGGCACAAGAAACCTACGGGGTTAAGTTTGTCCGTGGTCGGATTTCAGAAGCTGCCGCTACTTTTGACGGGAAAATTCAGATTAAAGCTGAAGATACTTTGGTTGGAACTCCACTGAAAATGACTACTGATTTTTTGGTACTGATGGTGGGAATGGAAGCCTCCTCCGGGACCAAAGCTCTTTCACATAAATGCGGCATTGATGGTCCTTATGGATTTGCATTGGGAAAAGATCGCTTTCTGGAAGAAAACAAGACGATTCAAGACGGACTCTTTGTGGCTGGCTCCGCAAAACGCCCAATGAGCATTGCCGACGCTATTGCAGATGGCAGATCCGCAGCATGCACCATTATTGAATCAGAAAATAAATCGAATTAAAACTTAATTTTTTTCTAAACAAATTTATCACCAAAATCTACTTGCACATCGGTAACAAATTGGCGAATTTGTTGTTCATCTTCTTTTTTGCAAATTAAAAGTACATCTTCACTTTCAACCACAATATAATCATCCAACCCCTGTACAACTACCACCTTATTCTTAGGCATATTAACAATACAATTGGTTGAATTATATAGTTTTACTCTTTTGCCAATGACAGAATTGTTATTTTTATCCTTGTTACGAATATCAAACAATGAACCCCATGTGCCAAGATCAGACCAACTAAAATTGCCGGCATAAACATAAACATTGCGTGCTTTTTCCATTATGCCATAGTCAATGGAAATGTTTTTACAAACTTCATAAATCTGTTTGATAATAACCCCTTCAGAAGGAGTATTGTAAACACCTTTTCCTTGCTTAAAAAGATTGTCAACTTCAGGAAGATATAATTCAAAAGCTTTTTGTATGGATGTCAATGACCACATAAAAATTCCTGCATTCCAAAGAAAATCACCGCTTTCAATAAATTGCTTTGCCATTCTGAGTTCGGGTTTTTCAGTAAAGGTCTTAACAGCATAGATAGATGGGTTTTCTTGATAAACAACATCTTCATTATATTGAATATATCCATATCCGGTATTAGGATTGGAAGGTCTTATGCCAATGGTGAGCAACCAATCATTTTTAGAAACTGCACTTAAACCCTTTTCAATCACATCAAGAAAAATCTCCTCGTTATTAATGACATGGTCTGATGGGGCAACAACGATGACAGCATTTGGATTTTTAGCTTGAATTTTATAGTTTGCATAGGCTATACATGGGGCAGTATTTCTCCGTGAAGGCTCCAATATGATGTTTTCTTCAGGGACAGAAGGGAGTTGTTCTTTTACCAATTTAAGATATGCAGCATTGGTGACAATATATATATTTTCTTTGGGACAAATTTGTTGAAACCTATCAAAAGTTTTCTGGATTAAAGTAGTTCCATCACCAAGAATGTCAATAAATTGTTTGGGAGTTGCCATTCTACTCATTGGCCAAAATCGGGCACCTATTCCTCCGGCCATGATTACACAATAATAATTTTTATTCATAACTGATAGTTATTATTTTAAGTTTGCAAAGATACATCTTTTTGTTTTTAAGATAAGGAAATCGTTTATTATCTTACAATGACCAACCATTTCAATAATTATTAACTATCGTTAAGTTTAATAAAAATGAAAAGCATGGAGGTAAAAGCCCAAAGCGAGGAGCCACCATAACTTATAAAAGGTAACGGAATCCCGATTATGGGAAGAAGCCCAATGGTCATCCCGATATTGATAATAAAGTGGAAAAATATAATACCGGCTATTCCATAACCATAGTATCGCACAAATGGATTTCGATGTCGTTCAGATAATAAAATTATTCTAATTATTAAAGCTAAAAAGAGTGATAAAATCACAAAAGAACCAACAAACCCCCACTCCTCTCCAATACTGCAAAAAATGAAATCAGTACTCTGTTCCGGTACAAAATCGAATTTGGTCTGAGTACCATTCAAATAGCCTTTTCCGAAAAAACCGCCTGAACCGATGGCAATTTTAGACTGATTAAGATTAAAGTCAGCCCCTTTAGGGTCAGAGGTTTTTCCCAACATTGACTCAATACGTTGTTTTTGATGTGGTTGGAAAACATGATTGTAGGCAATGTTTACCAAAAAAACAAAGGCTATGCTTAATCCCAATAAAAAAGCATTTCTGATCAGTTTCTTTTTTTCTTTTTTGGAAATGACTGTTGTAACAATAAAAATAAATAATAGCAACGCGATTGCATAAATTTCATTAAAATAGAGTGTAAAAACAAAAATGAAAATTGCAAATGCTCCATAAAGGAACAATCTTCCACTCATTCCTTCTCTGTAAAAAAGGATAATAAAAGAGAAAAAAACAAGGGCAGAGCCTGTATCCCTTTGCAGAAATACAATAAGAATCGGGATTAAGATAATTAGAAAAGAGAGCAACCATATATTTCTTTTTTCACTGCTTGTTTTTCCTTCATTTAAAAACTTTGCCATTGCCAAAGCCGTAGCCATTTTCATAAATTCACTAGGCTGTATGCTGAATCCTCCCACTTTAATCCATGCTTTGGCGCCTGAAATTTCTGTACCCACAAGGAGAACCAATAACATCAAGACTAAAAAAGAGATATAAATGTGGTAAGAATAATTCTGATAGATCCGAGCATCAATTAACAGAATCCCTATGGCAATCAATACTGATGTTCCTATCCATATAAGTTGTTTTCCATACGCAGTCCCGGTGTCAAAAATATTCACGAAAGAACCCGGATCGTAACAGGAGGAAAAAATAGCCATCCACCCTACCACCACTAAAATGATGTAGATTACAATTAACAAGGGATCAAATCCTTTGGATACTTTTTGACGATTTTCTATAAACATTACATTAATGACATTGCAATTATATTTTTTTCAAGGTCTTTCCTTTTCACCTCACCCGTGAGGTAAAGTTCCATTATTAAACTCGCAATGGGGGACGCCACTACTGAACCCCAACCACCATTTTCAATAAGGACAAAAACCACTATTTGTGGCTTTTCAATAGGAGCAAAACATGCAAAAACAGAGTGATCACGCCCATGTGGATTCTGTGCAGTACCGGTCTTTCCGGCAACTCTGATCCCCGGAATCTGTGCCGATACCGCTGTTCCTGATATTACTGCCATCTCCATTCCCTGAATGATGGGATCATAATATTGGGGTGAAATTTTGGCATCAATTTTTTCTGTAAAACGATTACTAAAATTATCCTTTGTTCCAATAGCCCTGATAATATGAGGCTTGATATAATAACCCCTGTTTGCTATGATGGCTAATAAATTAGCCATTTGTAAAGGCGTAGTTGCTGCTTCTCCCTGCCCAATTCCCATGGAGACAATTGAATTCCCATTCCAATGACCATTGTATAATTTGTTAAAATAATCAACAGACGGAATAATGCCTTTGCTTTCAAAAGGCAAGTCAGTATCAAATGTCTTCCCAAAACCTAATGCATTGATGTGATCTTTCCATGCCTGATAACCCTGCTGAACGGTTTTGTATTTTTTCTTATTAGAGACAATATTGTAAAAAGCTCTGCAAAAATAAGTATTGCAGGAAGATTTAACTGCTCCGATCAGATTTACCGGTCCTGAATGGTGACAAGCAATAGTGTGATTTCCAATATTATAACCACCAGAACAACCATATACCGAAGAGGGGTTGATAACACCCTCTTCCTGCCCTATTAAACCATTTGCCAGCTTAAAAGTTGACCCCGGGGGATACATGGCCTGTAAAGCCCTGTCATAAAGTGGCTTCTTTTCTTTGTCCTGACTTAACATAGAGTAGTTCTTTCCCCGATTCTTACCTACCAACAGATTGGGATCGTAACTGGGAGTGGAAACAATGCATAGTATTTCTCCTGTTGCCGGCTCAATGGCCACAATACTACCCCGCTTGTTGGTCATCAATAATTCCCCATACCTCTGAACAGTCAGCGACAAAGTGCTCCATAACGGAGTTCCGGCAACAGCCACTACATCCTCTTCGCCGTTGCGGTAACTTCCCTTTTCACGATTATGAACATCCACCAATACAACCCTCTTTCCCTTAATTCCACGAAGTTCCTGCTCGTAAGTTTTTTCAATACCGCTGATTCCAATATAATCTCCCAGTTGATAATAAGAATCATTTTCCAATATTTCTTGATTTACTTCTCCTACATATCCCAAAACATGTGCTGCAATAGGCTCGGGATAATATCTCAAGGTTCGGCTCTGAACAAAAAATCCGGGGAATTTGTAAAGTTTTTCTTGCAGATATCCGTAATCTTCTTTCGACATTTGCTGATCAAAAGTGCTTGGTATTAAAGGAGAATATTTTCTGGCTTTTTCTATTCTTTTTAATAATGTCTCCTTATCAATATCTAAAATCCTGCACAAATCCATCGTATCAAAACTTCGAAGTTCTTTGGGAACAACCATTAGATCATATACAGGCTCATTATATACCAGTAAAGAATCATTTCGATCGTAAATCAGCCCTCTGGCAGGATGCTCTGTAATGTATCGCAAGGCATTTTCATCTGCCGACTTTTTATAGTAATCATCAATAACCTGTAAATAAAATATTCGGATAAGGTATATCAAAACTATTAACAGCATTAACCCAATAATAATATATGATCTCTTTTGATTGAATGAGTCCATCTATTTATTTCTTTTACAAAGATATGCCGTCATTTCAATTAACTGTTCTTTTTTTTCGGAAGCAACAGTTATTTTGTCAAGTGATGAATACGCTTTCTCAATATATTCCTGAATAAGAATTTCGGTTTTTGTTTTGATATCAAGATCGTCGAATAGTCCTTTTACAATAGCGAACTTTTCCTTTTCTTTCGTTTCCAAAGAAGCAAACTGCTGCTTTAATATATGCCTCTGTGAATCGTTGCCATCCTGAAAGGCTCTTAAATATAAGTATGTTTTTTTGTTGGACTCAATATCTCCACCGATCTCTTTTCCGAAAATTGTTTTATCTGAATAGACATCCAGCAAATCATCCATTAGCTGAAAAGCAATTCCCAAATTAATCCCGTACTGATATATATTGTTTTGATTTTCTACGGTGGTCTGTGAAATAATAGCTCCTGCTTTCAAACAGGCGGCAAGCATGACGGCCGTTTTAAGTCTAATCATTTCAAGGTATTCAGCAATGGTCACGTTTTCTGTTGTTTCAAAATTCAGATCATATTGCTGTCCTTCACAAATTTCAATCGATGTTCTGGCAAAAAGAGAAACAAGCTTTAAAACGGTTTCGCTGTCAGTCGGGGCTTTTAAAATTTCCTCGAGTGCCATTGTTGCCAAAGCATCTCCTGATAAAATTGCAATATTAGCATTCCATTTTTTATAAACAGTTTCTTTTCCCCGGCGTATGGGAGCATTGTCCATGATGTCATCGTGGATGAGCGTAAAATTGTGTAACATTTCAAATCCGGCTGCAGCAAAGAAAGCTACTTTTGAATCTCCTTCAAAAAGTTCGGTTGAGAGCAACACAAGCTTAGGTCTGATGCGCTTTCCTTCCTGTAAGAGAATATATTCTATTGGCTTATATAAAGTAGCCGGGGGTTTATCAGAAGTAAGTTTGATAAAATGACTATTCAATGAATTATTCATCCAAAAATGATTTAGAAATGCAAAAATACGACTTTATTTTGACGGGCTAATTCTCCTGTTATATTTTCATATTTAATGAAAGATAAATATCTCATTTTTAGGCAATCAAAAGAAAGTAGGTTGCCAACTTTTGGATGAAACGGATTTTTTGTTTCCGACAGCTTCACAATTGAGAAAATCAATCTTTCTTTGCAAATTCCAGAAAAAACCTCCTAACCCACCATTGGCACAAATGACACGATGACACGGAATCAGGTAAACAACCGGATTTTTACCCACAGCAGTCCCTACCGCTCGAGAGGCTTTGGGATGACCTATTTTTGCTGCTATCTCTCCATAAGTTGTAACTTTTCCTACCGGAATTTTGATTAATTCTTTCCATACTTTCAACTGAAAATCAGTTCCTTTGATATGAAGTTGTATTTTGGGTATACATTTCCAGTCTCTAAGGAAAATCTGAATGGCATCCTTTTGCTTCTGGGTCAATTCCTGCTTTAAAACCGCCTTGGGAAAACGATATTTCAATTCTTTAATCACTTTAAAATCCTTATCGGCAAAACCCATATAACAAATCCCCTTACGGGTGTTGGCTACTAACATTTTCCCAAAAGGAGTCTCCAGATAACTGTAACAAATGATTAATTGCTTTTTAAGCTTTTTTTGCTCGTGAATCTCCATTTCAGTAATTCTTATTACTGTCTTATTCGGTCGGCCACCATTTTGAGCAATATGGGGTGCAAGAATCTTAGCCATGTCGCTTATTTTTTGGCAAATATAATAAAATATTTTTAGCTTTTTATGATAACTAATTTTAAAAGAATAAATTGTATTTTTGTTTTCTTCTAAATTGGTTCATGATACTTAAAAAATTCACCCTGTTTATAATCTTTTTGTTATTGATAGTGAGCAGCTGTCATAAGGATGATACTTTACCCCCGATAATTACTATTATTGCCCCATCAGAAAACTCCCATTTTGAGGTGGGTGATTCCATCTATTTTCATTTATATGTCATAGATAATGTTCAGGTCAGCAGCATCTCTATTGTGCTGCTTGATGAACAAAACAGAATGCTCGGTAAATACAAGCACTTTTATTCTCATGAAAATTCACTGGAAATTAGTGATTACTATCCTATTGTGGACACGACCTTGAGTAGCGGGATTTATTATTTAAAATGTATTGCCAGTGATGGAAATAATGTAGTTGGAAAATCTGTAAAAATTAACATAAAGGGTATTTCTACAAAATCACTGGGCTTATTTGCAATTATTCAAGCATCTTCTCATCAGACCGATATCTATCATGTTGATACTAATTATGTTTCTTCCCTTTGGGCACAATATAATATCGACTTTTTTGACGCAAGAATTGACTATTTCTACGAACAATTATATCTTTTTCCAAAATCATACGGCAATATGTCGGCCATTAATCTTCAAACCAAAGCTGCCAATTGGACTATCTCTCAGCTTAAACAAAATTCAGAGGAGTGGTTTCAGGGAATTGAACTCATTGACCACCGATTGTATGTAGGTGACTATAACTCCAATCTCACCATTTATAATCATTCCGGAGTAATAACAACTTTATTCCCTGCTTTACCTAATTATACTGTTAAAAAAATGCTGGTTTATAACGGAATTTCTTTTTTATATGAATCTCATAAAGGAATTGGGCAACAAGAGAGAATCGCTGTCTATAATTTGGGCATGAACCTGATTCAGAATATTATATTTGACTATGATTTAGTTGCCTGGGTTCCCCGAGATGAGAATAACATAACCCTGTTCTACAATACCGACGAGGGATTAAAAATTGCTAATTTGTATTATTTTCTATCAGGAATAACTGTGATTGCATCAAATGTGAATTATGTGCTGCTTGATGTAGAAAAAATTTCGGAAAAAACTTTTCTTTTGGGAACCGACAAGGGTATTTTGTATTATGATTTGAATTCTCCTAATACTTTTAGCGTCATCCTGACTAAAGAAAACGTAAAGAATATTGACTATAATGAAGTAACCTCTCAGGTGGCGGCCTCTTCCGGAAACGAGCTCTTTATTTTTTCTTTGCCCGACGGCACAATTTCAGAATCATTTCATTTTTCCGATGAGATTCGAAAATTGTTTTGGGATTATGATAAGTCAACCGCAATAAAGTAAGGAAACAATCTTAATTCATTTGTATCCAATTCATTTTTAGAAAGTTCAGTTATTGCTTTTTATTTGGGGATTTAAATATGGGCAAAAAAAAATTTCCGGATTTCAATATATATCAGCATCAAAAAAATATAATACTGATAGATAATATATTAGCAGAAAAATGAAAGTGATAAATCTAAAAAAAAATTATTTTTTGTATTTTTGCCAAAACTTTTCAAGATGTATTTTATTTTAATTAGTCACATAACCTTTAAAAAGCAAAGGAGGAAATTATTTTGTTAGCAGGTAGAAGTTTAATAGATCCTTCGGATTTCACTCGCGAGGAATTTCGCGAAATATTTGATTTGGCACACCAAATTATTTCGAATCCGGAAAAATACAGTAAGAGTTGTGAGGGTAAAATCTTAGCAACTCTTTTTTATGAACCAAGCACTCGTACTCGTTTCAGTTTTGAGGCTGCAATGCTAAGACTTGGGGGAAAAATAATTGGCTTTTCTGAACCAAATTCCAGCTCAACAGCGAAAGGAGAAAGTATTGCCGATACTATTCGTACCATTGAATGCTATGCTGACATTGCCGTTATGAGACATCCCAAAGAAGGAGCTCCAAGAGTGGCAAATCACTACATTACTATGCCGATAATCAATGCCGGTGACGGCGGGCATCAGCATCCAACACAAACCCTTACAGACATATTAACTATTGAACGTCTGAAGGGAAATGTTGAAAATAAAGTTTACGGTTTTTGCGGAGATTTGAAATTTGGCAGAACTGTGCATTCCCTGATCAAATTCTTAAGCAATTATGAGGGTGTGAAATTTATCCTTATTTCTCCCGAAGAATTAAGAGTTCCTGAATATATCAGAGAAGAAATTATTAAAAAGAAGGGCATTCCTTTCGAAGAGGTGGAAAAAATGGAACCTTATATGGGCGAACTTGACTTCTTATACATGACGCGTGTTCAAAAAGAAAGATTCTTCAACGAAGAAGACTATATTCGTTTGAAAGACCGCTTTATTTTGGATATGGATAAAATGAAATATGCCAAACAGGACACTTACATTTTACATCCCCTTCCACGTGTTAATGAAATAAGCACCGATGTTGATGCAGATCCCCGCGCTCAATATTTTGTTCAGGCTAAAAATGGCATGTTTGTTCGTATGGCGTTAATTTTAAAACTTTTAGGAATTTATTAAAAATCAAATCATGTTAGAAATTACCAGTATTGAAAAAGGAATTGTAATTGACCATATCCAAGCCGGTTACGGAATCCAATTGTTTAATTATCTCAAATTAGATAAAGCCGAATATACTGTTGCCCTTATTCACAATGCTTTCAGTAAGATAATGGGTAAAAAGGATATTATAAAAATTAATAATGCCATTAATATTGATTATGATTTTTTGGGATTGATAGATCCAAATATTACCATTAATATTATTGAAGATGGTAAAATTACTCAAAAAGTAAAACTGGAAGTCCCTAAAGTTGTTAAGAATATTATCATTTGTAAAAATCCCCGTTGTGTCACTTCTATTGAGACCTATTTCGATCAAGTTTTTCACCTTGTAGATAAAGAAAAGGGTTCCTACCGTTGTGAATACTGCGATGATATCGTGATTCCTTATCCAAAGTGAAAATGATTAGACATTGATGATTTTTGAATATTTAAAAAAATCATCGTTTTTTTTTTATTTTTTTGAATCAATTACATTTTGTTTTTGTTTAACTATTAGTCTTTTAGGGGATTAAAATATCAACATTATATTGTTTATTATTAAGCAAGCTCAAAAATAATGTTTATGAAAAATCTTTTATTTTTGTATGCTAACGATAAGAGTATTTTCTAAAATGACTAAGCTCAGACCTTTTCTGGTAATAATATTAACTATTGGGATCATTAGCGTGGCTATATTAGCCATTGTCAAAATGCAATCCCGTGAATGTGATAACATTCAGGTTACTATTCAGTATGAAGGAGAGTCCCCTACCGTTACTGAATCCGACATTATTGCAATGATTAAAAAATCAGGGGTTCAGGTAATGGGAAAGAAGCTTAAAGAAATTGATTTTGGAGAGGTGTCAGCTGTTATTGCTAAAAATCCCTTTATCCTTCAAACTAACAAAATTTATTTCCAAAAAAGGAGTGCTGTAATTGATATAACGCTGAAAAAATTATTACTACACGTTTATCCTCTTAGGGGAGAACAGTATTATCTTGATGAAAACGGTAATTTTTTACCCTACTCTGCTAAAGTAAAAGAAAACTTGATTATTGCAAACGGTAATATTACAACACAATATAAGCCCAATAGTCGCATTGGGGATAAATCAATGATTGCTTCTATTTTCAGAATTGCAAAACTGATCGAAAAAAATGAATTTTATACTGCACAATTTCGTCAGCTTTATGTAAATAATCAAAATGAAATTGAGATAATTCCCACATTAGGAAAGCATACCATTCTTTTCGGGGATGAAAGAAATGCCGAAGAAAAACTCTTTAATTTAAAAGAAACATATAAGAATGGATTGGCTTATGTTGGAATGGATCAATATGCATTGTTGGATGTAAGATATAAAAACAGAGTAATTGCAAAAAAGAGATAAAATATTAATCTTCAATTTATGAAAAGTAAATCTATAAATGATGCTTTCCCGAAAATAGTAGTGGGACTTGATATAGGGACAACTAAAATTGCAACTATAATAGGATATAAAAACTCAGACGGCAAAATTGACGTTTTAGGTTTTGGAAAAGGCGAATCTACCGGGGTTCAACATGGATTGATATACAATATCACCAAAACGGTTGACGGTATTAATTCCTCAAAAGAAATTGCCATTGAACGTTCAAATCAACAAATTGAAAACGTATTTGTCGGAGTTGCAGGGCGGCATATAAAAAGTATGGAATTTAAACATTCTGTTGCCCGCAGAAATGGCAAGGAGTTGGTTATCGAGCAAGAAGAGATTGATAAGATGGTTGATGATCTGGAGCACATATCCGTTGATCCGGGGGAAACCATTGTAAGTGTAATTCCTCAGAAATTTATTATTGACAGATTTAGGGAAACCTCCGAGCCGGTTGGTGAACTGGGAGAGTTGGTAGAAGGTTATTTTCAAATAATTACCGGTAATGAAGCTGAAATTAAAAAGATCATCCGCTGTGTAAATGAAGCTGACCTGGATGTAATGAATATTATATTAGAACCTATAGCATCCGGATTGTCTTGTCTTACCCAAGAAGAAAAGAAACAAGGAGTAGCCCTGATCGATATCGGTGGCGGAACTACAGACTTGGCTATTTTTCTTGACGGGAAGCCTGTATTTACAAGAGTAATTCCTATCGGTGGAAATATTATTACGAAAGATATTTCAAAGGTATGTAATATTACCGAAGAAATGGCCGAAAAATTAAAGACAACTTACGGTACCTGCATTGTGGAAAAAAGTAACAAAAATAATTTCATTACAATTCCACAAATTAATGGTATTCAACCTGTCAATATTAGTGAAACTTCATTGGCTCAAATTATCAATGCCAGAGTTCAGGAAGATATTATAAATGAAATAAAAAGAGCCATCGATGCCTCCGGTTATTCATCAAAACTGTTGGCAGGTGCAGTCCTTACCGGTGGCGGAGCAACCTTGAAACACATTAAGGAACTTTCTCAATATACTTTTCAAAAACCTGTAAGAATCGGAATTCCTGAAATTGGATATGTAAACTCTTTGCCTTCTGAACTGAAACATCCTATGTATGCCACTTCTCTTGGACTTTTAAAATATGGAATTGAAGATAATAATAATGTTGTTGCTGTGAACGATAGCCCAAATGAAGAACCTATTTCTGTAAAAAAAACCAAGAAAAATCCCGATAATGGCGGAAAGCCAATTATGGACGGAGTCTTTAAATCTATTCAGAAATTTTTTGAAAGTATCATAGAGAAAACATCCTAATTGTTTGTCGTTGCTTAATTAATAATCCGAATTTTTAATTGAAAAAAAATATTACTATGAGAGAAAAGATTGAATTTACCCCCGACTATGGAAAGAAAATAAACAATTCCATTATCAAAGTTATAGGTGTTGGCGGTGGCGGTGGAAATGCTGTAAAACATATGTACAGTGAAGGTATTATTGGGGTGGATTTTCTGATTTGCAATACAGATCGACAAGTCCTTGAATCTAATCAGGTTCCTTCCAAGCTGGTTTTGGGGGATTCAGGACTGGGAGCCGGGGCTAAACCCGATGTTGCACGTGAATACGCCCTTAACAGCCGTGAGAAAATTATTGAATTCATAGGAAAAGATACCAAAATGCTCTTTATCACTGCGGGAATGGGAAAAGGAACAGGAACAGGTGCTGCTCCCGTCATTGCTCAAATTGCTAAAGATATGGGGATTCTCACTATTGGTGTGGTGACTTTCCCCTTTAAATTTGAAGGCGAAACCCGTGCCCGACTTGCTCGTGAAGGAATTGAGGAAATGCAGAAATATGTTGACTCATTGATAGTAGTTAAAAATCAAAATATTATCAAATATTATAATGATGAAACTTTGGATGCTGCTTTTGGCTACGCAGATGATGTTCTTAAAAATGCAGTGCAATGTATTGCAGAATTGATCACCGTTAATGCTGATCAGAATATTGATTTTAATGATATTGAAACCATTATGAAAGATAGTGGTCCTGCAATGCTTGGTCTTGCTCAAGCTAGCGGTGAAAATCGTGTGGAAGAAGTTGTGGATAAAGTCCTTACTTGTCCTTTGCTTAATGAAGATTTGGTAACAAATGCAAAGAACTTTTTATTTTTTATCAGTTACGGAAGTGCTGAGCCTCTAAAAATATCCGAATTGGATACTCTTACTGAAAAATTTGAACATCTCAAAACGCAACATTCCGATGTCATTTGGGGACACGCAAAGGATGATTCACTAGGAAATTCAATCAAACTTTCGGTTATTATCACTCACTATAATACTAAAGAAAAAACAAACACTGTCAACCTTGCTATTGATAGCCAAGTTGTAAATCTTGACGAAAATATAATCTCTGAAAATAGTCAAGATAATGTAGAAGATTTCTTTGATAATATGAATAAAATTCCGGATCCTAATAGTCCTTTTAATTTTGTTGAATCCGATAATATGTTCACACCTCAACAGGACAATTTTAATATAAATCAGGATTTTCCATCAAACAAACCTGAAAATAATATTGATAACAAATTTAATTTTGAAGCCAAAGCTTCTACAATTAATAATGCTACCATTAATATTCCTCAGGCAAAGCCGGTAAGTACTTTTAATGACCCCAGATATGAAAATAATGACGAGTTTAACTTTTTGACGGAAACTCCTGCTATTTTAAGAAGTAGACGAGATGAAAAGAAAGAATGTCATACTATGACCATTTCCCCTAATTTCCCCGAGTTTGAAATCGAAGATGACACACAGGCATTGTTTAAAGATATACCGGATTGATTGAAGATCTTTTGAAGTTAGATATTTCTTCTTTTAACTATTTATTTGATTGATTAAAAAATACTATTGGTTAAGTATTTGTTAATTTATATGGAAAATTGATTAAATTACCTGTTTTTAAAATTTTTAAATTTTCAAAATTCATTGATTTTTAGGCATAAAACAAACTGTTTGGGATATTTTCACTATATTTGTTATTTTTTACAAATCATTAACCTATTTATATGATATAAAAATATATTTTTGTGGACTTTAAATTAATATTATAAAAAATATTTCATGAAAAAATTATCTGCTGTTTTATTCATTAAAAACAAAAAAATCAATGAACTTATCGATGAATGTTTCAACCAATTCCATTCAATTGAAATTATAGATAATTATAAGGACAGAGTGGAAGTGATTGAACGTTTTAACCAAAGGAATCCGGATATCTTTGTTATAGAGATTGATGAGGATTATGTGCAATCAATAGATTTGCTTAGCCAAATTAACAACGCTCCTTTTTTAATAGCAATATCTTCGGATGTTCTCATTACTCAAAAACTATTGGATAGTGGATTTAGTGATGTTATCTATTCCGATCTTTTAACAATGGAGTATTTCTGTAAAAAAATTAGCAAAATATTCAAATTAATAAATTCTCTTAGTATTAAATCAACTTCGTCGGTGGCTTCTGAATCTAATTTGACCTACATTCGCAGAAAAGGAATCTTCCCTCAACGAAAATTCATTTTTTTAAGACATAAAAAAACAACTGTTAAAGTCTATTTTGATGAAATATTATACATTAAAAATGCCGGTTGTGATTCTAAAATATATTTGACGAATAAAAAAAACTATTTTCACAATTCCTCTTTAAAAAAATTTTTAAATGTACTTCCACCGGATATTTTTTTGAGAATAAATAATTCCAGTATCATTAATCTTGACAAGATTGATAAAATTGATAAGAATCTTCTGGTAATTCAAAATGAAACAATGAAGATTTCAAAAAATTATTATGCTGATCTGAGAAGATTTATTGATAATCAATAAAGGAATATATCCAGGAGTCTACGCAGTCTTTTTCAGATGGAAAGCAAGAAATATTAAATATACAATTGCGACAAGCAAAACCAGGAGCGCTCCAAATTGACGACCACTTGTAAGTGTAGTCCCCCATGACATTAAAGGAGGAAGAATTGCCCCGCCAACAATACCGGTAACCATCAATCCGGATATTTCGTTTGTTTTATTAGGCATTGATAATATAGATACTGAAAAAATAATAGAGAAAATTGTTGAACAGGCATACCCTACTAAGCCAATCAAGATTAGGATTCCCAGCTGAGATGGAAAAAAGAAAAGCAAAATTAAGGCTGCCAATGCTATTAAAATATGTATTCTGAAGTACTTAATAGAATTAATTTTGACTAATAAAGCAGTTCCGATAAAGGCGCCAATTGTACGACAGGCAAAATAGAGAGAAGGAACATAACTGACTTGGTCTACAGATTCTTTAGATAGAGGGTCAAGTCCTAAAAATTCTATAATTAATTTTCCGGAAACGGTATTCATACCAACATCAATGCCCACAACGGCAACAATTCCTAAAAACAGGAGCAATATCTTTTTATTTCCTAATAAAGTAAAGGCTTCTTTCAAAGAAGTAGAACTGCTTGGCTGTTCTTTTTCAATAGGAGTTATGAAAAGCCAAAAAAGTGAGATGAGCGTGATTCCCCCAAAAATAGGAAATAAATATAACCAGTTGTCTAAAAAAGTAGCGGCAAAAAGCGCAATAAAGGGGCCGCAAAATGAAGATATTGCTTTTACTACTTGTCCTCCGGTTAAAGCACTTGTAAGTGAATTTCCCTTGACAATATTGGATAATAAAGGATTCAATGAAACCTGAAGGATGGCATTTCCAATCCCAAGCAATGCAAACGCTATATAACAAACATAAATGTTTAAGTTATTTAAGGTAAAAAAAGGCAAAATCATTCCGATAAAAGTAATCACCATACTTATCAAAACAGTGTTTTTTCTTCCGATTTTATTCATCAACGATCCGGTTGGAATACCTAACAAAAGAAACCACAAAAAAACCATAGAAGGTAAAAAACCAGAAACCTGCTCTGAAAGATTAAACTGAGCCTTTACATAACTCGTTGATATACCAACTACATCAACAAAACCCATAACAAAAAAACTGAAAAAAAGCGGTAATAAAACAATCAGATTGCCTTTATTTTTCATATACTATTCTTTATTAATTATTATAGAGCAAAAATATGAAAATATCAATTTAAATTTAAAATTGCTTTTTTTATTCGTAATAAATGCTCATTTTATTATTTTTGTTTTACAAAAACCAGTTATATGTATAATGATGATAAAAGAGTTGTAATTACGTTAGATGCCGGAGGAACAAATTTTGTTTTCAATGCGATCTCCGGAAACAAATCTATTGTAAATCCCGTGACCAAACCTTCTAATTCGGACAACCTTGAACGTTGCTTAGAAACCTTAGTTGACGGTTTCACTGAAGTAAGTAATCAGCTAAATTGCCCTCCCGCTGCCATAAGTTTTGCATTTCCCGGACCGGCTGATTATCCCAATGGCATAATAGGCGGCTATCTTCCAAATTTTCCTTCATTTCGCAACGGAGTTGCTCTTGGTCCCTATTTGGAATATAAATTTGGTGTTCCAGTCTTTATCAATAATGATGCCGACCTTTTTGTCTATGGCGAAGCTTTAGCTGGAGTACTTCCCCATATTAATGAAAAATTATTGCAATCGGGAAGTGGCAAGCAGTATAAAAATCTTGTGGGGTTTACTCTTGGAACAGGCTTTGGATTTGGATTTACCGTTAATGGAAATATGCATATCGGTGATAACTCATGCTCTGAAATATTTTGCCTTCCCCATTCAAAACATCATGATATAATTGTTGAAGAGGGAGCGTCGGTTCGTGCTGTTAAAAGATTATATGGTGAATATTCCGGGATTGCTTCTCATCAGCTGGAGCCATACGATATTTTTTTAGTTGCTGAAGGCAAAAAAGAAGGAGATTCTGTTGCTGCTTGTCGGGCATTTGAAGAATTGGGAGAAATAGCAGGAGAAGCGATTGCCACTGCTGTAACCTTGATAGACGGAATTGTTGTTATCGGGGGAGGATTAATAGCTGCACATAAATATATTATGCCTTCTGTCTTAAAAGTTTTGAGAAGTACCATAAGCACCTTAAAAGGAGATACTCTTAACAGGTTGCAATTTAAAGTGTATGACTTGGATAATCCGGAGGAATTTTTCTTATTTGCAAAAGGGGATTCCCGGAAAATAAATATCTATGGCTCTGATAAAAGTGTTGTCTACGATCCTGAAAAGAGAATCGGAGTTACCTATTCAAAAATGGGTGCAAGCAATGCTGTTGCTTTAGGAGCTTATGCATTTGCCCTAAATCAAATGGACAAAAAAAAGTGACAGCATTGAATCTGTCACTATTACCGTTACCGTTTTAGGTGTAGTCTCGCCGGAAGTAGCGCTATATAATTTGACATAGTCAATCACGCAAGCGAGCAATCCACTACGCTTAAAACGTATTAGCTGATGTATATTTTTTTCTTTAGCTCATTTTTGGTGATTTTGGAACTTTGGAATGAAAAGCGCAACAAGCCATATAACAAAAACTGGAATTAGCATTAATATGCCTAAAAATGTCCCGCTTGTAACTATGCCATCGGTTTCAAATTTCAGAAATTGCCCACCGTCATAGCCCAAGAGATGGTCAACTAGTATCATTATTGTAGCGCCCCAAAGCATTAAACTTAGAAAGCCAAGTTTGTATTCCTTTTTTAGAATATACCAAAGTAAAGTTGCTATAAGAGCGGAAACCGGCGTTGTAATTAGCCACATAAGTTTAGGTTGTTAAAGTTATGGATTTTTTTTGGCACATTTTTACCACCGTGTTAGCAATTAAAACCATTACTGTCCAAACTGCAAAAATCGCAACAGTCATTGCTCCGCCAATGGTTGCTAATTCCTTTAATATCATGGAAATATCAGACGTGTTTTGCATTGCCGTTAAGAATGGCGGAAAAGGTAAAATCTCGCCATGAGTGTAATGTTCAACTGCCAGCATAACAACGCCACCCCAAAGCATGGAATTTAGCCACTCTATGTGATACTTTTGAGGAATCTTTTTCCTCATGCTGGTTGTTATTATTGCTACAGTTGCCGGAACTATGAAACAAGCCATAATTTTATTTTTGTTAATTAGTTAGTTTAAAAGAAAAAATATATGTCAGCTACCTTATTTTCCAATAATGGCTGCTAATTCCGAGACTTCTTTGGGAAGTGGCGGACCCAATACTTTATGCCCGTCCTCGGTAATCAATAAATCATCCTCAATGCGAATCCCTCCGAAGTTTTTGTATTCTTCCACTTTACTATAATTGATAAACTGTGAAAATTTGTTTTTCCGTTTCCAAATGTCAATAAGTTGAGGAATAAAATAAATGCCGGGTTCAATGGTTACAACGAAACCGGGTTTCAATTCTCTGGCCATTCGCAAAGAACCCCATCCGAAAAGTTTACTCCTTTGAACAGTATCATCGTATCCAACATAATTCTCCCCTAAATCTTCCATATCATGAACATCAAGACCCAGTTGATGTCCTAAGC